>JAUYFP010000014.1 GCA_030690875.1 bacterium
AAGATAAAAATTGTCTTTACTACTTAAATTTTTAAATTTAAAAATATAACGATCGCTGTCAAAAACAGCGCTAGAAATATACTCTTTCAAAGTAAACCACATTTCCAAAGTGCCTTGGCTTAAATTCAAATTTCCTGAACGAGGATATTGAGCTTTGCCTTTAAAACCTTGACTAAAATTGCTACTGACAAAAGAAACTCCGCTTGAAGAAACCGCTGATTCGCCAAAAGCAGTATTGGTATTGCCGTCATAGTGCGCCAAAAAAATGGTAGGGCTAGTACCGCTTTCTACTGTCTGATTATTTATTTTCCAATTATAAGCGCTTCCCTCTGGCACATCCGACTGAGCTAAAATAACATCGCTTTGATAGGGACCAACAATACTGGCAATATATGCCGGAACAATTGGCACTAAATTTAAATTACACTGACTATCGCAAGTATAGCCACTAGGCGCTGAGCCATCGCAGTCTTCACCTGTTTCCACAATATTGTTGCCACACTGAGGAGTAGTTGGATTAGGAACAATCGGAGCAGGAACAACTGGACTAGGAGCTACGGCTCCATCGTCATCATCACTCAAACTATCAACCAGCAACTTACACAATGCCGTACAAATATAGCCACTAGGCGCTGAGCCATCGCAGTCTTCACCTGTTTCCACAATATTGTTGCCACACTGAGGTAAAATATTATCGTTTGAATCATCGCCATCTGAATTATCATTATTTGAATCGGGCGGAGTAACTATATTTTCTGATGTATCAAAAGTAGAAATTGGAATTCGTTCCAAATCGCTGTTAGTAATACCTAAGGATAAAAACCTCATTATTTGATAAGCCGCCTCACCGTCTGGCATATAATATCTTTTGCCATCACTGGGGTTGATATACCAAGCTTGGCCATTTTTTTGTACTTGCAAAACTATCCGGCCTCTTAATCTATTAACCAAAGAATAATCATAAGTTAATTTACCTAGCCCTAAAGCATTATAACCGCTCAATACTTCCGAGCCATCAAGATAGCCATCATTATCCGAATCATTATCGTTTATATCAGTTTCCAGACCCACTTCCAGTTTATTGCACAGACCATCATTATCATTATCAACACATTCAAAGCGTTTTTCCACACCAACTGGTATTTTTGCCAAGTCGCTGTTAGTAATACCTAGACCCAAATTAGCCATTACACTATAAGCCACTATGCCATCTTTCATATAAATTCGGGCTTCTTCCGTTGGGTTCACATACCAAGACTCGCCATTTTTCTGAACTTGCAATAAAATATAGCCTCTTAGTCTAGGCAATAAATCAGAAGAACTGGCTGTTTGGCCAGCTTTTATATAAATAAATCCGGAAAATAGGATTATAATTGTTGCTAGTAGTACTTTTCGCATAAAAAAAATAAAAAAATTGACTGACCCAACCTGGGCCCCAGCCAATTTTTTACTTATTACTTTCTAATTATAGCACAAAAAAGTGTTGATGTCAAGAAAAATTCTATTGATTATACTCCACTATGGTATTTAGCAAAAACTCCGACAAAATTGGTGCCACTAATTCGTTGGCCACCTTGTTAGGATGAGATTCAGACCAGGTATGCGTTGACTCATAATCAAACTTCAAATAATTTTTCTCATCAATCAGGTAGCTCCTAAAATCAAAAACAAAAATATTGTCGTGAGCTTTACTATCCTCAGTCAACCATTCGCTCTTTAGCCAATTGCTAAACTCAGTTGCTCGGCTAGCATTGCTCAGCGCTGTTGTATCTGAACCCGGCACATGTAAGTGATGCCTAGGTGGCAAAGTCCAAACCACAAAAATATCGTTTGGATATTGATCCAGTAAATCCCTCAATGCCCGATATTGCAATTTATAATTTTCTAAGGACTTTCTGGTAGAATTGACTGCCGCGCTACTGCCACCAATATCAGGCAAAACATCTGAGGCCTCATAACTATTTTTAAAACTTATAAGATCATATTTACTGGCTAAGGAATCCAAGCACTCGGAATTTATTTCCGTGTTATCACAATAGCCATTTATCCAAAGATTCCAAAAATCATGAGGAAAATTTGACCATTGATAAGGATCGTTTGGATAATCTCTTTGCTCTATTTGCACTTGGGTATTATTATCAGTATTATAATTTTCAAACCATTGACTAATGCCACCCTCTTCATACAATCCTCTACCGACCGAATGAGTCAACAGCAAAATCTTTTGATCTTTGATTGGTGATTCCGGCTCAGGAGTATTATCTACCACATCACCAGTATTATCCTCAAATACACTATCATCTAAAGGCTGAAAACTTGATAGGCTGTCTTCCGCGTCCAAAATATCTTCGCCTAAACTATATATTGATAAATCACCGGCCTCTATGGCCTGATATTGAGAAAAATTATTTTTAGCCAAAGTGCTAGTATCAAGAAATTTTCTTTTTTGGCCGTCAATAATATAATAATAAGTATTACTGGATTTTTCTCTAACTATTGTGCCATTAGGAAGCATGGATTCTATATCATCTCCCTTGGTATAGCTGGAAGCAAAATATCCCGGGATAAGATCCTGAACTAAATTTGCCCAATTTTCTCCGTATAAAGCCACGGCTATTTCAGCGCTTGGCAACCAGCGTAAAACTCCGGCCGGCTCCACAGCGTAGACCTTGCCAGTGTTTGGATGAGTAACTAATTTTATACCCGCTCGGTAAGACATTGCGCCACCGTCTGGATAAT
>JAUYFP010000032.1 GCA_030690875.1 bacterium
AAATAGCTGATAAAGAATGATTAAAAGGCCTAGTAGCTTCAACTAAATCTGACCACCGATTTTGTAAAATCTTTATTTTGTCAGTGCCAAGCTCAATTATTTTTATATTTTTATCTTTTCTATCCAGCAAAAATTCATCAGCACCGGAAACACTATCCTCTTTAAGTAAAAATTCTACGCAAGCCAATTCCAGAGGCAGTTGCTCAATTAAGCTGTCTTTGACTGATAATTTATCCAAAATGATATTGAGTAAGCGATTTAAATCAGCCAAGGCAAACTCTTTGGCGTGTTCTTTGATGGATTGCGCTAGTTCATCGTCAAATTCTAAATTAAAGCTTGGTCCGATAATTTGATAAAGCATTATTTGACGCAAATATTCTATCAAATCCTGATTAAAAACCGCGAAGTCCAAACCCTCTTCAACTAACTTATTAAGTTGATTTAAAGCGGTTGGCAGATTTTTGAGCCGTAGTGAGCCAATTAATATATCCACTTCCTGCCAATTACTCTTAGGCAAAACCAATGAAGCCAATTCGTCAGTTACTTGGCCACTGCCTAAAGATATTATTTGCCCCAGCAAAGATTCAGCGTCGCGCAAACATCCTTCCGAGCGTCTGGCAATTTCTCTGAGTATTTCTTCGGGCATACTAACTTTTTCCCACTCAATAATCTCCGTCATTCTTTTGACAATATCCTTAATAGGTATTTTTCTAAAATCAAAGCGCTGACAGCGGGAAATTATAGTTTCCGGAACTTTATGTATTTCAGTAGTAGCTAAAATAAAAATAACATGTTTAGGTGGCTCTTCTAAAGTTTTTAGCAGAGCATTAAAGGCCGACTTGGAAAGCATGTGCACCTCATCGATGATAAAAACTTTGTATCCTTGGCGATTAAAAGGTGGAACTTGCGAATTAGCAATAATGTTTTCTCGGACATTATCAACGCCCGTATGCGAAGCCGCGTCTATTTCTATAATATCCATGGACGCGTTGGATAAAATATTCAGACAAGATTGACATTTATTACAAGGTTCAGATTCAGTTTCCTTTCTATCTAAACAATTTAAAGAACGCGCAAATAAACGGGCTAATGTTGTTTTACCCGTTCCTCTTGGACCGACAAATAAATAAGCGTGGGCAAGTTGCCCACTGGTTATTTCATTTTGCAGAGTAATTTTTATGGGCTTTTGACCAACGACCTCAGTAAATATTTTCGGTCGGTATTTTCGATAAATAACTTCAGGCATAAAGGTATTAAAAACTAAGATCGAGATCGTCAGTAGAAGCTGTATTATTGTTTTTGATTATGTTCTCTATGGCTGCCCAAGCGCTGTCGTTGTCTTTAGGCACCAGAATTACCACTTCATCGCCTTCTTCACCCTTAAAATAGGTAACGCTGGCCATTAGCACGCGGTAAATCTTATCACCGGCCAAAACAACAAAAGTATTAGTATCCTTATCCTTAATCAAATGACCAACTAATCTAGCTCTTTCTACTGGCGAAATTTGTTTAAAAATAAATGAACCATCGTCGGTGATTGTTAGTTTCAAAATATCACCTTCCACTAATTTTGATTTAGAAGCATAATTGGCCGGCACTGAGTATCTTTTGCCATCTGGGCCGATCATTACTTGGCCATTAAAAACTCCTTCCACTATCAGACCTTCGTCAGAATCAAATTCCTTACCAAATTCAGCGGCCTTTAAGCTATAATTAAGCGCCTCGGATGAGCTTTTGCCACTTAATTCACCTAAAACTTGTTTAGTTTTTTTAAGCTCAAGCTCCAAATTATATACTAAAGCTTCTAAATCTTTAATTTTTTTAATGTTTGCCATTTTTGTTTTATCCAACTCTTCGCTATCAAAAAGTCGGTCTTTTTTATTTTTACCCCGCACCTTTTCAAAGATACGAGCTAGTTTTATTTTTACTTTTATCCCCGCGAAAAGGGCGAGGGTTTATTTGTATGGTAAATTTATCACAAAAAAAGGCAATTGGCAATCAGCTAAATTTAGCCAAATATTAGAGCCAATGTCAATCCTAGATGGTTACTCGGGAGCGGATTTCGTTTTCCACCAAAGCTCTGTCGCGACCATATTGTAATCGGGACAATTCTTTAATGGCTTTAGCTAATTCATAATTTCCTTTTTCCGGCAAACGCGGTTCAAAATTGAAAGCCGGCGGATTTTGATTGTCAATTAATAACTTCACATAACAAGTGTATTTTGGCATATTGACCAAATCATATTCTGTAACAGTCGGCGCCATATGCTTGGCAATAATTTCCGCGTCATCTACACCAATGCGATAGCTGATAATTGTGCCTACATTGCCAAAAATAGCGTCTTTGATGCGCGTGTCGTTGTTTTTTACGAGTTGGGCAATAAATTGATGCGCCAAAATCAAATTTAATCGGTATTTTCTGGCTTCTGATAAAATAATGCCAATACTATCAGTAGTATAATTTTGAAATTCATCAATGTAAAGATAAAAATCACTACGCTCGTTTTCCGGCAAATCAACTCGGCTCAAAGCGGAATAAAGAATCTTGCCGATAATGACCATGCCCAACAAACTGCTGTTGGTTTCGCCAATTTTTCCTTTGGATAAATTAACAATAACAATTTTTTTCTCATCCATAGCTTTTCTAAAATTGAAACCACTTTTTTGCTGAGAAATAATCGGGCGAATAGTGTCGTTGGTGATAAAAGGCGTCAGCTTGCTGGTAATATAAGGCACCATATTAGCCAAAGCCGCTTCACCACCAGCTTTTTGGGCTTCCTTTTCCCAAAAATCTTTTACTAAATGATTTTGAACTTTGCTCAGTTTGAAATTTCTATACTGCTGGTCAGCTAAGACTTTAGGAATTTCCAGTAGAGTGGCGCCGGAACTCGGATCGTCCATTATCAGTAACATAGCATTTCGCATATACTGCTCAAACATCGGCCCACCAGTGGCTTTGAGGTCATAGAGCTTATCAAAAATGGAAATCATTTCATTTATCACAAAAGTTTTTTGCTCAGGTGTTTCATACTCAAGCATATTCATGCCCATTGGCCTTTCAGTATCGGCCGGATTAAAATAAATAACATCTTGAGCTCTGGCTTTGGGAACATGAGCTAAAGCTTTTTCCGCTAAATCACCATGCGGATCAACCAAACAAACGCCATGGCCGTTTTTTATATCCTGTTCAATCAGAGTTTCTAAAAAAGTGGATTTACCAGTACCAGTTTGCCCTATTTCATACATATGACGACGGCGATCATCGTTTTTTATCCTAACTGTAATTTCTTTATCCCGATAACGATTAAGACCTAAAATAATCCCCTCTTTCGGCATATTAACCGGTGGCGCCGCCTTAGCCGCAGCCAGCCAATCAATATTTGGCGTTTCAGTAGTTGGTAAAGGCAAATGGATAAGACTGGTCATTTCTTCCGAATTTAGAATCAGACGATTCTGTGGAATATAATGACGATAAATAAAATGGTTTATCAGATGATTGGAATTTTTAGGAAAAAGCGCTTTAAAGCTATTACCAAATTCATAAATATTGTATTGGCTGTAACTATTTAAAATATCCGACAAAATAGCGTAAGAACGCTGTCTATCCATTGCCGAAACCAAGGCACGGATATTTACTTCTAGGGCGGCCTTGGATGATTTTTGCTCCAAACCTTTGGCAGCTTCCTGCTCCATGGTAGAAAGCTGATGTTTTTGTTCTAGGTCTTTTTTCTTTTCCTCTTCCGGCTGGCTAGTTTTCAAAAAAGAACCAAAAAATCCAAAAACCTTGCCGACTTTGTTCCCAAAACCACTACTATCTACTCGGCGTACTGCTTGGGAAAAATTAGCGCCTTTATACATCTCACGAACTATTTTTAATCCTTGATTATGCCAGCTTTTTGGCGCGGAACGAAAAACATACTGGATGCTAGCCGCTTCATCTGCGCCCAACTTACTCAAAGAATTAGTAATGCTTTCCAGAGGATCGCTG
>JAUYFP010000048.1 GCA_030690875.1 bacterium
TTCACTTATCGGGCGCGGGTACCCCCGCTGCTAGGTTCGTTCGCTTCGCGAACATCACCTATCACCGGGTATCCACCATGCCCGCCCCGCAGCTGCGCTGCGTGTCAGTCACGGCGGATCACCCGCGCCCGATAGATGACATACATTTTTCCTTTTCGTTGAAAAATAAGGTATAATTTAAACGATACGAATTTGATTTTTATTTATTTTAGTTAGGGGGAATTAGGATGTTTTCTTCGCTCCTAACGTCGCTCAGAAAACGATTTTATTTATTAAAAAACTCCCCATAATATATGGCGAGTTTTTTATTTGAAAGATTTTTATTTGGTAGGGTCAACAAGTTTATATTCTTGGCCAGGTTTTGGGGTGGGTGGTAAAATTTTACCCTTTACTCCTGTTATTTCTTCGCCAGTACGCCCACCCCTGACTCCAATAATTTCATATTGGCCAGATCGTGGCACTTTCTGCCCTGATTTTAGATTCTTAAACATATTTATTCAATAGTTAAGTTAGTAATTTTATAAGCATAGACATAGGTACTAGAAGAATCACCTCCACCTTCGCCACCAGTAAACCCCAACTGAAGCAAACGATCCTCCGTGTCTCTTGCATTCTGTTCAATTTCTGCGTTGCGATAAATCCACCAAGAATTTTTCTCAGCGACATTATGATCTGAAAACAATCTTTTTTTAGGATCAGACGCTATACCGCAATACCAATGATTGTAACCACTGCCTTCTTTATCGGCCTGAGTACACACATCATTTACAATACTACTTTGCACCATATAAATTTTAATTAATTATTATACTTTCCTAAAAAACAAAAATATGATATCCTTAAATTAATTAATTTTATTGCTGTGGATAATCGACCACACATTTTCTCGCAGGGTACGGACAATACTCTGCTTTATTTTTTAGGTTTTCAATGAAAGTATAGCAAAAATATGTCTCTCTGTCAACTTTTGACGCTTTATAAAATACTTGACATATGTATTATATACCCATATAATTAAGATATGCACTACATACAACAGAAAATATTAAATTTTGCTGATAATTTAAACTTACAAAGAGATGGATTAAGGCAAATAGGTAGATTAGTTGGTGAGCCCCACCCCTTCAAGGTATCCTACCACTTAAAAAAGCTAGAAGAGGCTGGATTTATAAAAATAGACAAAAAAACTGGCGTCATAAAACGCATAAAAAATGAACAACAGCCAAAGGGTCTATTGGTGGCTATACCAGTCTTGGGTCAAGCTAACTGTGGTGATCCTAAAATTTTTGCAGAAGAAAATTTAGAGGGCTATATAAAGGTATCAAAAAAAATAATCAACTCCGAAGAAGGTTTAATTGCTATACGGGCATCTGGCAATTCAATGAATAAGGCAATAATTAACGGAACTAACATCGAAGATGGCGATTATGCTATTATAAATACCAAAAAACAGGGCAAATCTAATGATTATGTTTTAGCGATTATTGATAATGTTGCTACTATCAAAAAAATGATAGTTGATAAAAAAAATAAAGTCATCTCTTTGATTTCCGAATCAACTGAAAATCATCCCACTATTTTTATTCATGAAGATGATAAATTATTGATAAATGGGGTAGTAAAATATGTTATAAAGAGGCCAATTGTAAGTTGGTCTTAAAAAATAGCCAAAAAATAAACTTTATTGTAAAATAACTATAAATAAGCTCGAGTATGGATACACTACTAACAAAAAAATTATTAACATTAAAAGAGGCCTGCGACTGGGCTAGTTCATTTTTGAATCGTAATATTAGTGAGTCTAATATTACTTATCTGATACAATATGGGAAAGTTAAAAAATATGGCGAAAATGGCTCCACTCAAATAAATATTGAAGATCTAAAACAATACTATCGATCATTCAATGGTAAAAGGGAAGTTGAGTGGAAAAAAAAGCTCGGCAATGATTTAAATTGGAACTTATCTTTTGATAATTTACGAGAAAAAGACACAACAAAACATGTGCATAGATTACACCCATATAAGGGTAAGTTCATACCCCAGTTAGTCGAGTATTTTATTGATGATCATACTGATAATTTTAAACAAAATAAATTTTTCAAAAAAGGCGACATTATCTTGGATCCATTTTCTGGATCAGGCACAACTTTAGTACAAGCGAATGAACTTGGTATTCACTCGATCGGGGTTGATATTTCACATTTCAATTGTATGATAACTGACGCCAAACTATTAGATTACGATTTAAATTCATTGACTAAAGAGGTAAAAAATATTACCTTATTAATTGATAAATTTGAGACTGATAGAAGAATAGAAGAATTCGAAAAAGAACTTTATTTTGAACTCGCTAAATTTAATAACAAAAACTTCCCATCACCAGACTTTAAAAGAAAAATTTACAAACGAGAGATAGAGGAAAATAAATATGCAGCAGGAAAAGAAAAAGAATTCCTGAGTATTTATGAGAAGTTGGTTACCAAATACAAAATTGAGCTTAAACAGGATGGAGATAAAAATTTTCTTGACAAATGGTACATCAAAAATATAAGAAAAGAAATTGATTTTGCTTTTGAACAAATTAAAGAAATAAAAGATGAGAAAAATAAAAGGATTTTAACAATTATTTTAAGTAGAACAATCCGTTCCTGTCGAGCTACAACTCATTCAGATTTGGCAACACTAAAAGAACCACAAATAGCGACCTATTACTGTTGGAAGCATAAAAAAATATGTAAACCTCTCTTTTCAATAAAATATTGGTTTAGTCGCTATGCGGTTGACACTATCACAAGAATTAAGGAATTCCAAAAATTAAAAAATGGTGCCCAGTGGGCATCGATCACTGGTGATTCTAGAACTGTCGATATCAAAAAAGAAATAAAATCCAAAAATAAAGATTTTTATAACCTGATGGAGAGCCAAAAAATTAAAGGTATTTTTTCTTCCCCACCCTATGTTGGCCAAATAGATTACCACGAACAACATGCTTATGCATACGATCTTTTTGGCTTTGAAAGAAAGGATGAACTAGAAATTGGCCCTCTGTACAAAGGCCAAGGAATTGAGGCAAAAAAATCTTACATAAATGGCATATCTCAAGTTTTATTAAATTCTAAAAAATTTCTTACAGATAATTTCGATGTTTTTTTGGTAGCTAATGACAAATGGAATTTATACCCACAAATTGCGGAAAAGGCCGGGATGAAAATTATTAACCAATATAAACGTCCTGTACTTAATCGTACTGAAAGAGACAAAAACCCCTATTCAGAAATAATCTTTCACCTAAAATCTAATTAATTTCTAACTTATATGAATCAAAAGAAAACTCAACAAATTGCCACAACAGTTATCAAAATTTTACTTCAACGATTTGAATCATTCCCAGAGGACGCCTCAAATAACAGAAACGCACCTTTCCATGAGGCTTTTTTAAACGCTTTCCAAGATAAATTTAATAGCAAGGTCTCCGATATCCCATTTTTTATTAGTTTGAGCAGTTGGCTGCATGGACTTAATACAACTTTAGGTCAAACATTTTTTGAAAAAGTGGCACATATTTTATCTGACGGAGAAAAAAGAGAGTACACCTCTAAAAAATTGGGTAACAAGCAAATTCATGAAACACAAAAAAATCGTATAAATGAAATAATGACCAAACTGTCTAATGGTCAAAATTATCCAAACTTACAAGAAGAAAATACACAAATTTTTATTGCAGACGCAACCAGACTAGTAAACGCCCTAGATTTCTCAGCAGATGTTTTTATAGAAGATGACCAAAACGTTACAGCTATTGAGCTAAAATCTGTAAAACCAAATTCCGGAGAAATGCGAGGAGAAAAACAAAAGATATTAGAAGGAAAGGCCTCTTTATACAAAATGTTCCCAAATAAAAATATTAATTTTTTTGTTGGCTTCCCTTTTGATCCTACAAACAACACACCCACCGATTTTGATAAGAGGAGATTCCT
>JAUYFP010000053.1 GCA_030690875.1 bacterium
TTTACCGCCCCACTCACTCGCAACGTCGCATACGCTTGTCTGTTAGGCGAAATGTTCTCCTAAATTTTATAAAAATAATAAGGCCACACCCCTCGCTTTTAACAGCAAGAAAATGTGGCCAATCCTCCTACCTGCGCATCCAGTAAACCTCTAGCTTAATTTCCTCTCCTTTTTTGTACTGATCCCTATAATAGTGGGAAGTAATGGCCCCTAGATAAACTCTAGGAGTGGGAGGATGTTGGCTGACCAATGCTTGAAAGACTTTCTGCAATAGAAGGTTGGACCAACTAACTATGTCCATTCCCTCTATTAATCTGCAACCGCTGTGCGCAGGGCAACGTTCTAATGAACCAAATACAGGGAGACCATCAAAAATCTTCAAATTCACACAGAGACTGAAAATGTCAACGAGATCTGGTGTTTTGGTGGGGACTATGGTAATTTCAAGATTGCGTGGGTTATCAGTGCCATGAGAAAAAAACTTGCCTACAATGGTACTAACTAGCTTCTCCAGTTCTAGCAAGTCCATAGGACTTACGTAGGCAAACGAATTCCTTGACATGTTGAAGCCTCCTTTGATTGGTCCCTTACGGGAGGTAGCCTCGCAAAGCGAGGGGTGGAAGGACAAAGTGAACTATTTATACTATCAAAAAGATAAGAGATGGTCAATATTTGACAATTTAGGAGAACACATCGCCCAACACCGCGTATGAGGTTACGGCCGAGGAGATTGTAAAATATATACTTTTAAGATAAAATTTAGCTATGAAAAATCATCCAATAAACTGGTCAGAATATGGAAGAATAGCTGTCTATATAGACGTAGCTAATATTATTTATTGCCTAAGAGACTTAGGTTGGAGAATTGACTATAAAAAACTACAATTATACTTTAAGAAAAACTCAAAGTTAGTTGATACTTATTTTTACTACTCTACTGATAAAGAAAATAAAGGGCAAGCTAATCTACTTGAGATGCTAGCTCGCAAAGGCTTTAAAATGGTAGTAAAAGAAGTTAAAGTTATAAAACAAAAAGATGGTAGTATCCTACATAAAGGTAATTGTGATGTAGAACTAACTATTGATATGATTGATAACTTAGCTACTTATGATACGGCTGTATTATTAAGTGGTGATAGTGACTTTACTGCTTTAATTAAATACTTACAAAAACACGGTAAAAAGGTGGTGGCTATTTCTACTCGTAATCATATAGCTAGAGAGATAATAGAAGCCTCTGACCAGTTTATGTGGTTTAACTGGTTTAAGGAAGATTGGGGGCTTTAAGAGAATCACAAAACCCTCCACGTGGGAGGGCATTGGATGATTTTTCTAAAGTCATCATACCATATTTGGTAAATTTGTCAATTGTATAGTTAACAGTCAAGGGTTACACTTTGTAGGTATTTTTCATGAGGTGTAAGTCCATTAAGAGTTAAATGTATTCTTTGAAAATTGTAAAATTCTAGCCACTCGTAGGATGTTTTCCAGATACGATTTGCATTCTGATAAAACTCTTCATCAATAGTCCTATGCACTCTTTCCACATTAGCATTCCACCAAGGTGATTTCTTAGGGATAAAGTAATGGGGAATATTCTTTACAGTCAGCCATTCATGAAACGCTCCGCGAAACTCACTACCATTATCTGTCTGGACTGATGAAATTTTAAATCCAAAATATATCTCGGCATTTTGAAAAGCTAAAATTGAATTTTTACTTTCCTTGTTGTGGAATATAGTAAAATGATATTTTAAAGTAAAGGGATCAAAGACCGAAAACTGAAATTTTCTTTGGCCTGACTCATATACATACTTTACGTCTACCTGCACACCTTCACCTGGATTTTGCGCAACTAAATGGTGTTTCATAGGAGCATACCATAAGAATTTTCTCTGTGGTTTTCTAATTAACTTTCGGCGCTTGTAGTATCGATAGATAATCGTAGTAGAAATACTCAAACCCATTTCTTTTTTCACTAGCATTTTCATTTTAAGAGGCCCATAATTAAATGCTAATTTGTTCTCTTCGATAAATTTACGCACTTCCCAAATGAGCTTAGTATTCCGTTTCATTGAGTCATGGGTGTTACTACTCATTCCAAAATCACGCTTTCTCCATTTGTAATAGGTCTTTCTGGAGATTCCGAATACTAGACATGCATCAGTAACGCTTCGTTTGTCTCGCTCAACTCCTTGATACCATAAAATTCGCTTTTCCTTGGGATAACTTGGTTTTAAAGGCATAATTATTTTCATAGTTAACAGTGTTACCCCATAGTATACCAAGTGTTACCTATTACTGTTAACTATACAATATATTGTAAAGATAGTGCTGATGTGATAAACTATATAACAAAAGTAAATAAAATTTATGAACTATATTATTCGAGATAGGAGTTTAATCACTGGTCAAAAAAATTTAGAACACTTATATACTCTAAAAAACTTTCCGGTTTTTATGGGTTGTGTTGATACGTCAGAAAGCAATGATATTAAAGCCGACATGGCCTGGGATATTTGTCGGGATACTGGCTTTATTCAATTAAGAAAATTAATACCCTTAGATGTTTTATATTTTGATCAGCACGCTGAGGGCGTAGGCAAGATCTGGCAGGATCATTATGCGGCTTTTGCTAAATTTTTGTACAAAAATAAACCGGGAAAAAATATTTTGGAAATTGGCGGAGCGCATGATATTATCGCTAGTAATTATATGGAGTTTGATAGTGATGTAAAGTGGACCATTGTTGAGCCAAACCCTCAATATATAAAAAATAAGAAAATAAAAGTTATTCAAGGTTGGTTTGATGATAAGTTTAACACTAATGAATCATTTGATACCATTGTTCACTCGCATGTTTTTGAGCATACTTATGACCCGTTAAAATTTATAGAACATATAACTAAATTTTTAAAACTAGGGCAGAAACATATTTTTACTTTTCCTCGTATGGAAGAGATGTTAAAAAATAATTTTACCAATTGTCTTAATTTTGAGCACACGGTTTTTTTGACAGAGCCCATCACCGAGTATATTTTAGAGAAATATGGTTTTAAAATTTTATCCAAAGAATATTATGGTAATCCGCATAGTGTTTTCTACGCTACAGAAAAAATAGATTTACCAACCAAGGAGCCAGTATTAGGAAATAAGTATAGTGAGTATAAAAAATTATTTATGAGTTTCATTAACTATCACTTAAACATGGTTGTTGATTTGAACAAAAAAATTAACTCATCAGCTGGGCCGGTGTACATGTTTGGCGCTCATATTTTTTCTCAATATTTAATTGGTTTTGGTTTAAATACTGAGAAAATTGTCAAAATTTTAGATAATAGTGCTATAAAAAATGGCAAGCGTTTATATGGCACCTCTTTGATGGTCGAATCGCCAAAAATCTTAGCAGGTAAAGGTAAAGTTAATGTTATTCTTAAAGCTGGTATTTATAATGAGGAAATAAAAAAAGATATTTTAGAAAATATCAATAATCAGGTGACTTTTTGGTAAAATTAAAACCAGTGTCGGATTTATTCAATAGACGAGTTATTTTTGTCTATTTTTTTTATTTTTTGCCAGATTGTGTAGGAAATTACAAAAGTGGAAGCAGTTGATAAAATTTGGCTGATCATTATGCCAATAATACCCAAAGATTTTATAGTTAAAGAGATAGAAATAACAAGGATTATACTGGGTATATTCCAAAGATAAAGCATCTTTTTTGGGACAAGGGTAATGCGTGAATTAACTAAGGGACCTAAGACGGCTAAAGCTAAATTAATTATCATTACTATAGAAAATATTTGGGATGGCCGAATGCTATCTAGATATTGAGGAAAAAATATTTTAAAAACAAAGGGTGCTATAATTATATAAACCAAAGAAAACAGACCGCCGATAAAAGCTAGAAAAAAAATTCTTTTCCAAAATAATTTTTCAATTTCTACTATAGGACGTTGGGCAAATTTAGGCATGGCCAAAGTGGGGATTTGGTTGAACAATCTTCTAAATTGCTGTACAGGAATAATAGCAAAAGAGTAGATAGCCACAGCTACTGCTCCCATGTAATGAAAAAGTAAAATCATATCTAGCGAGCCTATTAAACTAGCGGTAAGACCGATTAGGCTAGAAACCTTTCCGTAGCCCATGACTTTAGAGTCACCGACTGAGTTAGGAGGGAATTTTTTTAAAGAGTTTTTCCAGGCCCAATAACGTAAGATAATCCAAGAAAGAAAATAGACCGATAGGATTATGTATAGATTTTTAGTTAAAAATAGAGTTGCAGCCATAATGGCGGTGGCAATAAGTCGATTATAGGTAAGGTAGATTGTAGATTCTTTAAATAATTTTTTACCTTGTAGATAAGCAACATAAAGAGTAAAAGAGTCCATTAGGGGAACAAAAATAGATATTAACAAAAAAGCCATAGCCAGAAGGCTATTATGTTGTAAATAATAGTAAACGGCTATGCCCAAGCTAGCCAAACAACCCAGAACTCCGTATTTAATTTTGATTTTTAAGCTCTTAAGTAAAATACCCTCATGGCCGTGGGCCACTGTTTGGCTAATCACGGTGTTTAGGCCAGTTAGGGTGCTAATCGTTAATATTCCAAAAATTGACAGGACGTATTTATAGGTGCCGTAAGTTTCTTTTGGTAAAAGATTAGCAAAAGCAATAGCCAAGAGAAAAGAGCTTAAGGAAGAGATCCCTTGGCCAAGCATCAGCCAAAATTGACCTTTAGCCAAATAAACCATATCAGTCTTGGTGTATTTTTCGCTTTTTTTCAGCAATCTAAAAGACAGATTTTTTATCTTTTGTATCATTTTATTTTATAATATTCTTTATACCAATCAAGGAATTTTTTTATTCCCTCTTCTATACTTGTCTTTGGTAAAAAATTTAACTTTTCTTTTGACTTGTCTATATCGGCAAATGTTTCAACCACATCACCGGCCTGCATTGGCAAGAGTTCTTTTTTGGCTTTTTTGCCCAAGTGTTTTTCCAATGTTTCAATGAAATATTCCAGTTCAATTGGCTGATTATTTCCTAAGTTAAAAATTTCATAAGGGTAGGATTTTTCCAAGCTGGATATAATGCCGGCGACTATATCATCAATATAAGTAAAATCTCGCTTCATTTTGCCGTGATTGAAGATTTTTATTGCTTTGTCCTCCAAAATGGCCTTAGTAAATAGAAATAAAGCCATATCTGGGCGCCCGTATGGGCCATAAACAGTAAAAAACCTCAGTCCGCTGCAATTTAGGCCATAGAGATGGTGATAGCTGTGGGCGATGAGTTCGTTTGATTTTTTGGTGGCGGCATAAAGGGAAATAGGCGTATCCACGGAATCAGCAGTAGAAAATGGTGTTTTTTTATTTTTGCCGTAAACCGAGCTGGATGAGGCATAAATAAAATCTTTGACATTGTGATTTTTGGCTTCGTCAATGAGGTTGGTAAAGCCGACAATATTTGACTGGATGTAGCTATGAGGATGATTGAGGCTGTATCTGACGCCGGCTTGGGCCGCCAAATGGCAGACTTTGTCAATGGTATTTTCTTTAAATATTTTTTTTATAAATCTCAAATCTTCCAAGTGGCCTTTGTAAAATTTATAATTTTTATATTTTTTGAGAATTTCGTTTCTGGCTTTTTTGAGACTAGGGTCATAATAATTATTTAAGTTGTCTAAGCCGATTACTTTGACTCCTTGCTCTAATAAAGTTTTGGCAGCGTGAAAGCCGATAAAACCGGCTGAGCCGGTAACTAAGATTGTTTTATCTTTGAGATTATTCATAACTATTTTATTAATCCCCCAAGCCTCTTTAACAAGGGGGAGTTTTTAGGATTTTTGAATTTAATTCCTCCCCTGTCAAGGGGAGGGCAGGAGGGGTTTTAATTATCGTCCTAAACTTTTATTAAAAACCGTATTAATAGTTTTGAGGATGATGGAAATATCCAGAGCAACAGATTGGTTTTTTATGTAAAACAAATCATATTGCAGTTTTTCTTTGGCGTCTTTGACGCTGGCGCCATAAGGATAATTGATTTGCGCCCAACCGCTTAGTCCCGGTTTTATCAAATGCCTTTCATTGTAAAAAGGAATTTCTTTTTTTAGTTGTTCCACAAATTCCGGCCTTTCCGGTCTGGGACCAACAAAACTCATGTGGCCTTTGATGATGTTGATAAATTGGGGTATTTCGTCAATTCTGGTTTTTCTAATAACTCGACCGATTCTGGTGATTCTTTGATCGCCTTCTTGCGCCCATTGAGCGCCATCTTTTTCCGCGTTATCAGTCATGGAGCGGAATTTGTAAACCATGAAAATTTTACCATTTTTACCAACTCTTTTTTGTTTGTAAATCAACGGACCGGCTGATTCTAGTTTTATGGCTAAAGCTAAAAAGGGTGTAAAGATAAGTGATATTAAACCAAAAACAATAGAAAAAGAAAGATCAATAAATTTTTTAGTTATTGAAAACCCTTGCTTGTTTTTTTGGCTGATATTTTCTAAAAACCAATTTCTTTCCAGTGAAGTAACCAAAATTTTGCCGGTGATTTTTTCGTAAAAATCTGTCAAATTAAAATATTGTATTTTTAGGTCAATGCTTTCAAAAAGATAGCGGGCTACTTCTGGGCTGTATTTGGGGTTAGTAACAGCCACAACTGTATTTATTTTATATTTGCTAAAATTATTTTTTAAATCAGTAATATCTTTGCTAGTGTTGATTATTTGGAATTTTTCGGGAATAGGGGAGCTGTCAGGATTGATGATTAATTTTAATTTGTAGCCTAATTGTGGCTGGGTGATTATTTCCTCAGCCAGTATGAGTGATTCATCGCTAACGCCAATGATAGCTAAGTTACTGCCCAGCTTGTCGCTGGATATTAATTTGTAAAATAATTTGCGCCAAATTAGAAATAAGGCGGTAAATATCAAAAGTAGTATTACTAAAACAGTTTGCGGTTTGAGAGTGGTGAAATGGCCTAGTATAAGATAGAAAAATAAAACTGCTAACAGCGCGTTGAAGATTAGATTTTGGACCAGCTGACCATAAAATTTAAAGCCATTTCTAACTTTATTTATTTCATACAAGCCGTTGATAAAAAAGACAATTATCCAAATTAAAAAAATAATTGAAAAAGGTCCTAGATGTTTGGACCATATATCTTGGCTTATTCTGCCATAACGCAGCCAAATGGTCAGGGCCAAGCTCAAATACAGTAGTAGGATGTCGCCGATAAGCAAAGTAAATTTTCTCATGGATATTTATCAATAATATCGTATATTATAGTAAAAAATATGCCTTTTTGTCAAATTGTCAACTGGAAGCAAAATTATCAACAACTTAGCTAAATTTTGGCTGTTTTTCATTTTGTTATAATAGGCAAAATATGTTATAATTTATTCTAAGAAAACATTAAAATAAAAATAAAATATTCAAAATAAGTGAAAGTTTTTGAAACTAAAATTTATCTCAAGTTTATAACTTGGTTTATCCTAGTTTCTTTGTTACCAATTTTTAGCTTATTCCTCTCTATTTATTTATTGGAAAGAAATACAGATATTTTGGCAAACAGAGCTTTGCGTGAGGCAGTTATTTTTGGCGTGCTTATTTCTCTAGCTTTAGTATTTATATTGTCACTTATTGCTACTAGAAGATTATCCAAAGCCCTTACTCGCCCTATACAGATTTCGGTTATGGAGCTCTCAAAAGTGGTTGATGAACTTTTTAAATCCGTGCAAAGTCTTTCAGATATGAGCCAAAATAGTAGCCGTTTGTCAGCATTTTTGCTCTCTAGCAGTCAAAGTCAGGAACAAGGAATGCAAAAGGGCAATAAAGCGGTATCAGATATGGTTTCTTCTCTAAAGCAAATTAGCTC
>JAUYFP010000066.1 GCA_030690875.1 bacterium
ATACTAGTTTGGCTTTAGTTCTTTATGCTGATGGTGAACGCCGATATATTATTGCTCCTGAGGGTTTGAAAGTCGGCGATAAGGTGCTTTCCTCTCAAAAAAAAGCGGCTATCAAAGCCGGCAATTGTCTACCTTTGAAAAAAATACCGACCGGAACAGAAATACATAATGTCGAGCTTAGTCCTTCAAAAGGCGGTCAATTAGCTAGATCAGCTGGTAATGCCTTGATTTTAGCGTCTCTGGCCGATGGTATGGCTCAGTTAAAGATGCCTAGTGGAGAAATTCGTCTGGTTTCCGAAGATTGTCTGGCGACTATTGGTATTCCTTCCAATGCTGAATATAGAAATGTCCGTTTTGGTAAAGCTGGTCGCAAAAGACACTTAGGTATTAGGCCGACTGTGCGAGGTAAAGTGATGAATCCAGTGGATCATCCGCATGGTGGTGGTGAAGGTCATAATCCTATTGGTTTGAAACACCCCAAGACTTATACTGGTAAACCGGCTTATGGTGTTAAAACTAGAAAAAGAAATAAGTATTCTGATAATTTTATCATCACGCGTCGTCCATCAAAGACTAAGAGAAAGTAAAAATAATTATATAAAATATTATGTCAAGAAGTTTAAAAAAAGGTCCATTTACTGATCCAAAATTATTGAAGAAAATCTTAAATATCAAGCCGGAAAGCGGCCGAGTAATCAAAACTTGGTCCAGAGCTTCGGTGATAAGTCCAGAAATGGTTGGTTTTACTTTTGGAGTGCATAACGGCCGAGAACACCTTAGTGTCCATGTTGTAGAAAATATGGTTGGCCATCGTTTAGGGGAGTTTTCTCCAACTAGGAAGTTTATTTCCCATGGCGGTAAAATGGCTAAATCACAAACTAAAGATTCAAAATAATTTTTCAATTAATTTAGAGATATAAGTATGGTTGAAATAAGAGCAAAATTAAAACAAGTGAGGATTTCTCCAAAAAAGATGCGTTTGGTAGCTGGTGCCATTCGTGGGCTTGATGTTAACGTGGCTTTGGATAAACTGCCGATAATTTTCAAAAAGTCATCTCCAGTGATAGAAAAATTATTGCGTAGCGCCGTAGCCAACGCGATTGATAGATATGATGTCAGCGCCAATGATTTGAAAATAAAAAGCATCGTTGTTGACAAAGGCATAGATTTGAAGCGTTTTAGGCCAGCGGCTTTTGGTCGAGCCCATCCTTTTAAAAAGCATTCGGCTCATGTAGAAATTGTTTTAGTTACTAAAGATGGCGTCAAGGTTGCCAGTAAAGAGAAAAAAGTAGCCGATTTAGAAACTGTTGATTTAACTAAGACTAAACAAACCGATAATAAAGAAGCAAAGGGAAAAGTCAAAGAGACAAAAGTTAAGGAAGTAAAAGAAAGTAAATCCAAAGTAAGCCAAAAATAATTATATGGGAAAGAAAGTAAATCCAAGAATATTTCGTATGGGCATGAGTGAGAAATGGAGATCTCGCTGGTATGCTGGTCGTGATTTTACTAAATTTTTACAGCAAGATGTTTCTATTAGAAAATATCTAAACAAGGTCTTAAGAGAAGCTAGTATTGATCGTATTGATATTGAGAGAAGCCGTGGTGAGGTTTCTGTGAATATTAGCGCCGCTAAGCCGGGTATTATCATTGGCCGTGGTGGCAGTGGAATTGAGGATTTGAAAAAACAGATTCAGAGCAAATTTTTGGAAAAAGATATAAAGTTGAAAGTAAACATCACTGAAGTTTCCGTGCCAAATTTGTCAGCCAGTGTGATATTAGATAGCGTCAGAACTGATATTGAAAAGCGTATTCCTTTCCGCCGTGTTATGAAGCAAAATATTGATAAAGCCATGAAAGCTGGCGCTAAGGGCATCAAAATTGTAGTGGCCGGTCGGCTTAATGGCGTTGATATCGCTCGTAGAGAAAAATTAGTTGAAGGCAAAGTTCCTTTACAAACATTAAGATCAAATATTGATTATAGCCGAGGTCCAGCCCAGACTATGTATGGAGTAATCGGCATCAAAGTTTGGATTTACAAAGGAGAATACTTTGATAAAAAAGAAAAGAAAGATACCAAAGCTAAATTGCCGGTTGAAACAGCTAAACTTTTCGGTCAAGAACCTTTTAAAGCTCAGAGCATTGGTAAAAAGCATCCAGTTAGAGCAAAAAGCGTTAAGAAAGATAAATAAGCTTTATCGCTCACCCTCCAAAGGAGGACGAGTAGGGCGACCACCACCCGCCCATTCGGGCCTGAGCCCCTCAAGTGGGTGGAACTCGTAACTTGTAACTGAAATATATGTTAGCACCAAAGAAAGTAAAACATAGAAAATGGCGCCGTGGCGACCAAATCAAAGGCAATGCTACTCGCATGAACACTGTCGCTTTTGGCGATTATGGTTTAAAGAGTCTAGAGGCCTCCTGGGTTACTGCTAGGCAAATTGAATCTGCTCGTCGAGCTATTGTCGGTTATATTGAGCGTGGCGGTGAGATTTTTATTCGTCTTTTCCCTGATAAGCCAATAACTGCCAAAGGCAGTGAGATGCCTATGGGTAAAGGAAAAGGAGCAGTTGATCATTATGTTGCTATTGTCAAACCTGGCACAGTCATGTTTGAAATGAAAGGTGTTAGCCAAGAATCAGCTAGAAAAGCTCTACAACTAGCCGCTTATAAATTGCCAGTGAAAAGTAAATTTGTTAGTAAGCATTTAGCTTAAAGATTATGAATCCCGTTAGAAATTCACGGGAGTGCATAATTATATATTAGTATAAACAATGGTACGAAGTAAAAAATAACCAGCAAAATAATTTCATTTTAATTAAAAAAATAACAAAGTAAATTTCTAACGGGATGAAGACTATAGAATTAAAAAAATTGGACATCAATAAACTTCAGGAAAAACTGGCTGAGTTTAGAAACAAAAGCCGTGAATTGAATTTTTCTATTGCCAATAATCAACTGAAAAAAGTTAGGGAACTAAGAGTAATAAAAAAAGACATCGCTAGAATTTTGACTATTTTAAATGGCCAAAGAATTGAGAAAAATAGTGCTTCTTCAAAGGAAGAGCTAAAGGATAATCAAGCAAAATAATTTTGGAATAAAATGGAAAAACAAGTAAATAAAACCACCACCGAGCGTGGTTTAAGAAGAAAAATTAAAGGAGAAGTAGTCAGCGACAAGATGGATAAAACTGTCGTGGTTAACGTTACTTCTGTCAAAATTCATCCTAAGTATAAAAAAAGATACAATTCATCTAAGAAATATAAAGCGCATGATGAAAAGAATGAGTATAAGGTAGGTGATGTTGTGGTGATTGAAGAATGCCGGCCTTTGTCAAAAGACAAAAGATGGCGAGTAATTAAATTAGTTAATGGCAAATAGCTCACAGCTTTTACCATAAGCAATAAGCAAATATATGATTCAACACAGGTCCATGTTAAAAGTTGCTGATAATTCTGGTGCTAAAATTGTGCAATGCATCAGGGTTTTGGGTGGCTACAAAAAAAGATACGCCCAAATAGGCGATATCATCACTGTGGCTGTCAAATCAGCTCAGCCGCACGGAGCCATTAAAAAAGGTCAAGTTCTTCACGCGGTAGTTGTCAGACAAAGAAAAGAAAAACGAAGGCCAAGTGGAATTTATATTCGTTTTGATGATAATGCGGTTGTAATTATTGAAAAGAAAAATAAGGAAATCAAAGGTACTCGTATCTTTGGTCCGGTGGCCAGAGAATTAAGAGCTAAAGGATACAGCAAGCTGATTTCTTTAGCGCCAGAGGTTTTATAGTTCGATAAACTCACCATGAATAATTTTATGACAAAGATTAAAGTAAACGACAAAGTAAAAGTGCTGGTTGGCAAGGATAAGGGTAAAACAGGAAAAGTTACTCAGATTTTGCCGGAAATGAAAAAAGCAGTGGTGGAAGGCATCAATGTCATGTACAAGCACGTCAAATCCAGAAAGAAAGGTGAGAAAGGCCAGCGAATTCAGTTTAACGGTCCAGTGGCTTTGAGTAATATCATGTTGCTTTGTCCAAAATGCAGTAAGCCGACCAAAGTCGGCGTCAAGACTTCGCTTAGCCCAGACACAAAAAAAATAAGCAAGGCTAGAATTTGCAAGAGTTGTAATGAAGTAATTGATTAATATTGGCTATAATTTGAAAGATTTATAATTATATGAACAAATTAGCGGAAAAATACAAAAAAGAACTACGCGGCCAGATTAAG
>JAUYFP010000078.1 GCA_030690875.1 bacterium
TCAAATATGGTTTACTGGTGCTGAAAAAAAGCAAGCATCTTGGTTTAAAAAAATTATTGGAAATTGCCCATATTGATTTAGATAAAATAGATGCTCAAACAATTAGTTTTTCAGTGGGGCCGAGAATAAATGCCGCTGGCCGTATGGATCACGCCAATTTGGCTTATTATATGTTAATTGAAGAAGACGAGGACAAGGCCACTCAGTTAGCTAATGATATCAACCAGTCAAATTTAGACAGACAGAAATTAACTGATCAGGTTGTTCGAGAAGCCAAAAACCTGAAAGTTGACTTGTCAGATACATTGCTTACTTTTTATAAAGAAACTTGGCCTGCCGGACTTACTGGCTTAGTGGCTGGTAAATTGCTCAGAGAATACGGCAAGCCCTGTGTGGTCATGACCAAAGTAGCTGACCAAATTATTGGTTCATCGCGCTCTATCAGCGGTTTTAATATTACGGACGCTTTGAAAGAAAATGAGAGCTTGATAAATCGTTTTGGTGGCCATCCTCAGGCGGCTGGTTTTGCCATCAAAGAGGAAAATATGGCCAAGCTGATGACAAACTTGAAAGCCATGGCTACTAAGCAATTAGCTGGCGCTGATTTGACGCCAAAAATTGATATAGAATTAGAAATTGATTTTGAAGATATTGCTTGGGATTTGGTTGATTTATTGGATAAGTTTTCTCCTTATGGGCAGGAAAATCCAGAGCCACTGTTTATGTCCAAAGGAATAAAAATTAGCTCAGCTAGAAAAGTTGGTCTTGATCAAAAACATTGGAAATTGGAACTGAGCAAAGGCAATAAAAGCAAAGGAGCAATTGCTTTTGGTTTGGGAGAGCTTGCTCTGGCAGTAGGTGATAGTGTTGATATTGTTTATAATTTAAGTATTAATCAGTGGAATGGCAATCGAGAAATTCAATTAATAATTAGAGATATTCGTTTAGCAGACTAAAATGAAAATACCCCCTCTGTCTCTCGACTTCGACGAGCTAAGCTCGTCTTCGCTCGAGACATCTCCCCCTAAATTAGGGGGAGAAGGAGAGGGGGTAGATAAAATATTATGAACAAATTTAGATTATATACAGACGGCGGTGCCAGAGGTAATCCAGGACCAGCGGCAATCGGCGGTTTGCTTTATGAAGCAGATAAAAAAATAAAAACTTTTTCAGAACGCATAGGCAAGACCACTAATAATCAAGCCGAGTATCAGGCCTTGTTAAAAGGATTGGAGTTGGCTTTAAAGCATGGTGTTAGGGAATTAGATTGTTTTTTAGACAGTGAACTAGTGGTTAAGCAGTTAAATAAAGAATATAAAGTCAAAGACAAAAATTTAGCTAAAATTTTTGTTCAAGCTTGGAATTTGGCAATTAAATTTAAAAAAATCACTTTTTCTCATGTCAGGCGAGAATTAAACAAAGAGGCCGATAAATTGGTTAATGAAGCCCTAGATAGCTAGTAAAAGCGGATTTTTTCTTTTTATTTTTCTTTTTGGGAATTGGCTAATTTTAGCTTTTTCTTTTTTGTTTTTAAGATTTGGCAGGTGATTGATTTTTCCTTTCAAAAATGGTATTTTATAGTTAATGTCTTATCAATTTAATTGGCCAGTTTATGGCCATTATAATCAATTAAAATTTTTACAGGAGGCTGTTTTACAGGATAAATTAGCCAATACTTATTTATTTTACGGTCCCAGCGGTTTAGGTAAAAAAATGGTGGCTGACCTTTTTGTCAAATCGCTGTATTGTTCTGATGAAAATTTGAAACCCTGTAATCATTGCCAAAATTGCCAAGCTATTAGCAAGGGAACTTTTCTGGATTTGCATAAGTTAGGCGATAGAGAGGAATTGACTGCGGAAAATGTGCGTGATTTTTTACACCGCTTATCGCTTTCTCGATTTGGTCAGAGTCATAAAATAGCTATCGTGTATGGATTAGGAACTATTAATCTTTTTAGCGCCAACGCCATGCTAAAAACTTTGGAAGAACCACCAATTAACACCACGATTATTTTAATCGCCGATTCCATAGTCAATTTGCCATCAACTGTCATTTCCCGCTGTCAACTGCTAAAATTTATGTCCTTGTCTAAAAAAGATATGTCTTCGTGGCTAGAAAATTTTGATTTTTCGGCTGAGGAGAAAGAAACAATAAGCAATTTTTCTTTTGGCCGACCGGGATTGGCTTTGAAGATGATGGAAGATAAGTTGGATAATTTTAAAAAAGCTTGCAATTTTATCATTAAGCTTTTGTCCGGCAACCGTTTTTATTATATGCAGTCTATCAATAGTTGGTTTGAACTTTTAAAAAAAGAATACCCTGATTATAAAGTTTATGAGTTGGGGAATTTAACTAAACAGTATCTTGATTTGTTGGAGATTTTTTTGCGGGATTTGCTTTGGTTAAAACTTAATCGACCTTTGGTCAATGAGTTATACGAAAGAGATCTCCAAGCTATTGCCAATACTTTTGATAAAAGAAAAATTTTGGAAAATTTATTATCATTAAATAAAATTAAGCAAAAATTAAATCGCAATGTATCGCCACAACTTTTGTGGGAAAATATATTTTTAGGATTAAAATAAAAATATGAAGATTAAAAAATTATTTATTTTGTTGTCGCTAATGCCTTTATTGCTATCGGGCTGTTTAATAAAAGTAGATGAAAAAAAATCAACTGACACTACGGCCGGATTATATAGAAGCAGTGACTTTGGCGAAACTTGGAATAGAATTACCACTCTCTACACTGTGAGCGGTCAGTCATTGAATTTTAACGCCTCCGACATCACTACTATTGCTTTTGACACTTTAGATGAAAAAGCAATTTATTTAGGCACCTTAACCGACGGTGTTTTTTATAGTTACAATTACGGAGACGGCTGGTTTAATACTTTAAAAGGCAAAGGTACGGTTAATAGCATAGCCATTGACCCGACGGAAAAATGCAATATTTTTGTGGCTTCGCATAATACTATTTATAAGAGTATTGATTGTTCGCGCAAATGGACAGCGGTTTATTTTGAAGCTAGAGAGGGCCAATATATAAATGCCTTAGCTATTGATGGCAATGACCCGAGAATAATTTATGCCGGAACTTCCGGTGGTTCATTTTTGAAAAGCCAAGATTATGGCGAATCTTGGGATGTTATTCATCGTTTTAAAGATAGTCTAAAAAAGATCATTGTCCAGAATAATTACGATAGCAATGTTCTTTATTTAGCGACCTTAAAAAGTGGCGTTTATCGCAGTGCAGATGCTGGCGCTAATTGGGTTGACTTGATGGATTATAAAGTTGATAAAGACAGTGTTGATGAGGAAAAAGCGCTAGCCGAGGCCGTAGAAAAGAGAAAAGAGCAATTGCGTTTAGAGCCGGGGGCGGATTTGCCAGAAACAGAATATAATAAATTAGTGGATGCTCAATATCTTAGTTTTAAGAAATTAGGCAGAAGCGCCGGAGTATATTCGGTTTTAAGCACTGATAAAAGTGTTAAAGACGGTATAATCTTTGCTAACAATCTGGGAGTTTTTAGGCTGACAAAACCAGAAGATGGTATGTGGGAGTTTTTAGATTTACTCACACCTCAGGCCAGTGACAATATTTTTTCCGCTACTATAAACCCTCAAGATACCAAGGATATTGTTTATGGAACTACCAACGCTCTTTATCGCTCCAAAGATGGCGGTGTTAATTGGTCAATTAAAAAATTGCCGACCAATCAGGTGGCTAAGGTTTTAGAATTTTCTCCGGATAACAAATTTTTGTATCTAGGAGCTTACACAGTGAAAAAGAAATAATAATTATCAAAAATATATGCACAATTTAATAATTAGCAACAAAATAAGTTTTGATAAAACTTTGGAATTTATCAAAAGCGAAATAAGTAACATCAGAACTGGACGAGCAACCCCAAGTTTGGTAGAAAAAATTCAGGTTGAATCTTACGGAGTTATGTCCGAACTGATGCATTTAGCGTCCATTAACGCTCCTGAACCACAGACTATAATGATTAAGCCTTGGGATAAAGGAATATTAAAGGCCATAGAAAAAGCTATTACTCAGTCAGATTTGAACGTCAACCCAGTAGTTGATGGCGATTTGGTTCGTTTGTATTTTCCGCCCTTGACCGAAGAAACTAGATTGGCTTTGGTAAAAACTTTAAACAAAAAATTAGAGGAGGGTAGAGTGGCTATTCGCGCGCAAAGGGAAAAAGTCAGAGATTTGGTAAATAACGCTGAGAAAAATAAAGAAATTTCCGAAGATGAAAAATTTCAGGCTTTAAAAGATCTGGACGAGTTAACCAAAGAATACAACGAAAAAATTAAAGAAATGGGCGATAAAAAAGAAAAAGAAATAATGACAATTTAAAAGTAACAATTATTTAAAATGCTTACAGTTATATCATTTATATTAATATTAGGAGTTCTAATCCTAGTTCACGAACTAGGACACTTTATTACAGCGATTAAATTAGGGGTTAAAGTAGAGGAATTTGGTATTGGTTTTCCACCTAAGATGTTAGCGATTAAAAGAAAAGACATTGTTTATTCGCTAAACTGGATACCAATTGGAGGTTTTGTTAAAATTAAAGGAGAATCAGGCGAAGGCGCTGATGATCCAGCTAGTTTTGTTAATGCTCCCACTTGGAAAAAGTTGAGCATTATTTCTGCTGGCGTAATAATGAATTTTATTTTAGCTTTTGTGCTATTATCTTTGGCTTTTTATTTTGGTTTGCCACAGGCCATTGATAGAGAAACTGTGTCTGGCCTGGTGGAATATAAAAATGTGGTTATTGCTGATGTGCATTCTGGTAGCGCGGCTGATACAGCTGGCATTAAAATAGGCGATGAAATCGTTTTAGTAAATGACAAAGCATTTACAAATTCTCAGGACGTCTATAATGAAATAAGTTCTAGTAAAGGTTCGGAAATAACAATGAAAGTTTCCCGTCAAGGCGAAGAATTGCAATTTAAACTTTCAGCTAAACCTTTGTCAGAAGGCGAAGAAGCGCTTGTTGGTATTGGTATGATAGATACCGGCATAATCAGATATGGATTATTTGGTAGTCTTTGGCAAGGCCTTAGCACAACCGGTGTGATGATTTGGCGGATAATTCAAGCTTTATATTATTTGTTAGCGGATCTGATAAGTCGCGGACAAGTGTCTTCGGAATTTGGTGGACCAGTGGCGGTGGCCGTTGTAACCGGACAAGTTGTCAAGTTGGGCTGGATATATATCTTGCAGTTTGCCGCTGTGCTGTCCATCAATTTGGGAGTGGTAAACTTTTTTCCATTTCCAGCGCTTGATGGCGGTCGAGCTTTGTTTATTAGCATTGCCGCGATTACTCGTCGCAAATTTAATGAAAAAGTAGAGGGTTGGATTCATAATAGCGGTTTTATCGTCTTGGTATTTTTATTAGTTTTAATAACTTTTAGGGATTTTGGCAGATATGGTGGCCAGATTATGGACTATGTAAAAAATATTTTTTAATTATGAAATTTTTACTAATTGGCGACAAAATCCAACCTTTGCAATTTATGCGTCAGCTTGGCTATCATCCGCATAAAGATAACGGAAGCTTTGAACGCCGTCTAAGCCGAGAACAGTTTCCGCGCTGGCATGTTTATTTGCAAAAAATAGCCAATGGCTGGGAAGCATCGCTTCATTTGGATCAAAAAGGCGCTTGTCATAGCGGACAAAAAGCGCATAGCGGAGAATATGATGGCGAGCTGTTGGCAGAGGAAAAGGAGCGTATTCTTAATTTTTTAAATAAATAGTATGAGTAAGCAAAATAATGAAATCACCAAAAGATCAGAGGATTATTCAAAATGGTATTTGGATATAATAGAAGCCGCTGATTTAGCTGAATACGGACCGGTTAAAGGCACTATGCTTATCAAACCGTATGGTTATGCTATTTGGGAGAATATTCAAAAATTACTGGATAAAAAAATAAAAGATACTGGTCATAAAAATATGTATTTTCCTTTACTTATACCAAAATCATTTTTGAATAAGGAGGCTAGTCATGTTAAGGGTTTTGCCAAAGAATGTGCAGTAGTAACTCATTATAGATTAAAAAGTAACGATAATGGTGAGCTCGTGGTTGATGATGATGCTAAACTGGAAGAAGAATTAATAATAAGACCAACATCGGAAACTATAATTAATAATAGTTTTTCTCAGTGGGTAAAATCTTGGCGTGATTTGCCAATACTTATAAATCAATGGGTTAATGTCATGCGTTGGGAAATGCGTACTCGTCCGTTTTTACGTACTTCTGAA
>JAUYFP010000075.1 GCA_030690875.1 bacterium
GTCAAGTAGTCAAGGTTGTCCGAGCTACAAGGGTGTAGAATTGTGAGCATTGCAGTTCTACACCCTTCTTTTTTTATTTAAGAATATCCAGAAAAAAGAAATTAAAGGTGCCTGCACCATTGGACAGGTCGCTATGCGATGTTCAACGCTGTGGATAACTTGTAGGTAAATAGGGCTAACTGTGTATAGTTTTGGCTGAAATATCAGCAATTTTAGGGATTATTTGACAAAATTTTTGTTTTATACATTAGCACATTTTTGCTAATCTTAGGTATTTTTTATTAAAAATAAGGAGATTTTTGAGTCCAAGAGGCCTAAATCATTGACAAGGAGCCCTGAATTTGATATCATTGGGCTATGCAATTTTTCTTGGCTGGCTTATTTTCAATCTAAAAAGCATTATAAAACTGACCCGAAAGAGGGTGAGTTTGTTTTTTGTTCTTGCGCAAATACATCTATAAAATATTATAAAAAACTATTAAAATTAGTTAAAGATTTTTATGCCCCAGCAAAAAATTTCTACTTCTCGAAAATATTTTACTGATCTTCGAGAAGCAATTCCTTTAACTGACTTAGTTGAAGTCCAAAAAAAATCATATAATTGGTTTTTTGACGATGGATTAAAAGAGCTTTTTGAGGAAATTTCTCCAATTAAAGATTTTATTGGTCGCGACCTAGAACTTTATTTTTTGGATTATTATTTAGACGAACCGAAGTTTGATGAGGTTACATCTAAGAATAAAAATATTAGTTTTGAAGCGCCACTAAGAGTAAATATCCGCTTAGTCAACAAGCGAAGCAGTGAAGTCAAGGAACAGGAAATTTATCTGGGTGATTTTCCTTTGATGACTGATCGCGGAACTTTTATCATCAATGGAGTGGAACGCGTGGTTGTTTCCCAGCTAATCAGAAGCGCGGGCGTGTTTTTTACTTCCAATTTAATGCGCGGTCGAAAATATTATGGCGCCAAAATTATTCCTAATCGTGGCGCTTGGTTGGAAATAGAGACCGATGTTAATAATGTTATTTATGTAAAAATAGACCGCAAAAGAAAAGTTTCAGTCAGCGCTTTGCTGAGAGCTTTTGGTTATGTTACGGACGAAGAAATAATCAATTTATTTAAAGATGTTGATACTCATCCAGAAGTAAAATTCATCAAATCAAGCATTGATAAAGATAGTTCCAAAAACGAAGCTGATGGTTTAAGAGAAGTTTATCGTCGTATTAGGCCGGGAGATTTGGCTACTACTGATAATGCTCGCAGTCTTATTCATTCCATGTTTTTTGATTTTGACAGATATGATTTTGGACGCGTTGGCCGTTACAAAATAAATTCTCGTTTTGCGCTGGACATTCCCAACAACAAAGAAACCAGAGTTTTGCGCCGTGAAGATTTGATTTTGGTAGTTAAGGAAATTATAAAATTAAATTTGAGTCAGGATGACGCTGATGATATTGATCATTTAGGAAATAGGCGAGTCAGAGCGGTGGGTGAGCTTATCCAAAATAGATTTAGAATCGGTTTGGCTCGGATGGAAAGAATAGTCAAAGATAGAATGAGTACTTTAGACATCAATTCTTTGACACCCAACCAATTGATAAACGCCCGACCGGTAATCGGCGTGGTCAAGGAATTTTTTATGAGTTCCCAGCTTTCTCAGTTTATGGATCAGGTAAATCCTTTGGCCGAGTTGGAGCACAAGCGCCGTTTGTCAGCCATGGGTCCTGGTGGTTTGTCTCGGGAAAGAGCTGGCTTTGAAGTCCGAGATGTGCACCGCACTCACTATGGTCGTATTTGTCCGATTGCTACTCCGGAAGGACCAAATATCGGCTTGGTGGGACACTTGGCATCTTACGCCAAAGTGAACGATTTTGGTTTTATTGAAACGCCTTTTAGAAAAGTGCTTCATGATTTAGATAATGACCAAAAAATAACAACTGGTTATATTGCCAGAGAAGATATTCACACTGCTAATGGCAAAAAAATATTAGTGGCCAAAGGTCAGGTTATCAGCGCTACTTTGGCCAAAGAACTAGCCAAGGAAAGTGAAATTAAAACTATTCCGATTAAACCGGTGGTCAGCAAGGACATAGTTTATCTGGACGCTTTTGAAGAAGAAAGATATAACACTGCCGCCGCTACTACTCCTATAGATAGCGAGGGCCACTTTGCTAATGATTTTGCGGAAATCAGAGTCAAAGGAAATCCGGCTTATGATCGAGTGGAAAAAATTGATTTAATGGATGTGGCGCCTAATCAAATAATTTCCATTGCCACTTCGTTGATTCCTTTTTTAGAGCACGACGATGCGGTTCGCGCCTTGATGGGCACAAACATGCAAAGGCAGGCAGTTTCGGTCATTAGACCGGAGGCGCCGATTGTCGGCACAGGAGTGGAAGCCAAAGCGGCTATTGATTCCGGCCAAGTAGTTGTCGCCAAAGAAGATGGAGAAGTAACTTATGTTGATAGTCGTCGCATTGAGATTAGCAACAAAAATGGAGAGTCCTCAGTTTATAATCTCAATAAATTTTCTCGTTCCAATACTTCCACCAGCATGAATCAGCATCCGATAGTGGATAAGGGAGAGAAAATAAAAAAAGGCGCAGCCATTGCCGATGGAGCGGCTACTGATCAGGGTGAATTGGCCTTGGGACAAAATATGTTAGTGGCTTATATGACTTGGGATGGCGGAAATTATGAAGACGCTATTTTGATTTCCGAAAGAGTTGTCAAAAATGATAATTATACTTCCATTAGCATTGAAGATTATTCTATTGATGTTCGCGATACAAAATTAGGACCAGAAATAGTCACTCGTGATATTCCTAATGTCAGTGAAGAAAAATTAAAAGATTTAGACCGAGAAGGTGTGGTTAGAATTGGCGCCAATGTTTCTTCCGGTGATATTTTGGTTGGCAAAATTACTCCCAAAGGTGAAACAGAATTATCCGCTGAGGAAAAATTGCTCCGAGCAATATTTGGTGAAAAAGCTAAAGACGTCAGAGACACTTCTTTGTATTTACGACACGGTGAAAGAGGTAAGGTTATTGGTGTTAAGATATTTTCTCGCGACAAAGGCGACAAATTGCCAGCTGGAGTTATAAAAACAATTCAAATTACTATTGCGCAACTTAGAAAAGTGCAGGTTGGCGATAAAATGGCCGGCCGACACGGAAACAAAGGTGTAATTTCTCGCGTAGTGCCAATTTGTGACATGCCATTTTTGGAAGATGGCACTCCGGTGGATATTATTTTAAATCCATTGGGTGTTATTTCCCGTATGAACTTAGGGCAATTATTAGAAACTCATTTGGGTTTGGCCGCTAAGACTTTAGGATACAAACTAGCCACCCCAGCTTTGAATGGCGTGCCAGAAGATATAATTAGACAAGAGCTTAAAAAAGCCAATTGGCCGGAAGATGGAAAACTTCAGCTTTATGATGGCCGAACTGGCCAGCCTTTTGACAATAAAACCACAGTGGGCGTGGCTTATATGTTGAAGTTGAATCACTTGGTGGAAGATAAAATTCATCAGCGCTCTATTGGTCCATATTCCTTAGTCACTCAACAGCCATTGGGCGGTAAAGCCCAATTTGGCGGACAGCGTTTTGGAGAAATGGAAGTCTGGGCTTTGGAAGCTTACGGCGCGGCCAATACTTTGCAGGAAATGATTACTATTAAATCCGATGATGTTCCTGGCCGATCTAAAGCTTATGAAGCGATTATTAAGGGTGAAAAAATAAATCGTTTAAATATTCCGGAGTCCTTCAATGTTTTGGTTCGCGAACTCAAAGGTTTGGGCTTGGATGTTGAGCTGGTCGGTCAAAGAGAAAGAAAAATAGAAGGCGTTGAGCAAGAAACTCAAGAAATTTTAGCCGAAAAAGCGCCGGTAATTATTGACAGAAAAATAGGTTACGAATCGGCCGACGCTGAGTAATTGATTAGCGGGACTAATATAAATTTTATACTTTATAATTTTTAAAAAATATGCCTACTCCCTCTTCAACTAAAACTACTTTCATGAATCAGGACAAAACCACTGTCTTGGAGTTTGATGCTACCAAACTAAAATTGGCTTCTCCTGAGGACATTCATGAGTGGTCGCATGGCGAAGTTTTGAAACCAGAAACCATAAACTATCGCACTCAAAAACCGGAAAAGGATGGATTGTTTTGCGAAAAGATTTTTGGCCCAAGTAAAGATTGGGAATGTTATTGTGGCAAGTACAAAAGAATTCGCTATAAAGGAATTGTTTGTGATAAGTGCGGCGTGGAAGTTACCCGAGCTGTGGTTCGTCGTGAAAGAATGGGGCATATTGATTTAGCCGCGCCGGTTTCTCATATTTGGTTTTTGCGAGGTATTCCGTCAAAAATTGGCTTGGTTTTGGATTTGAGTATTCAGTCATTGGAAAAAGTAATTTATTTTGCCAGCTTTATTGTGACCAAAGTGGAGGAAGATGCTAGAAAAGAAACTATTGATCAGATAAAAAATGAACTCAAAAGCAAACGCAAGCAAATTGATAATGAGTTTAATCAGCGTTCTCAGGAAATTAATAATAGAAAAAATAAATTATTGGCCGACGGTCAGCCAAAAGATAAAACTCAAAAACAGATTGAGCAGGAATTGATGAATTTAAATGTTGCCAAAATTGATAAAATAAAAACCCTAGAAGAAGCCGCTGACACGGCTTTGAAAGAGTTGAAAGAATTAAAAGAATTGCAGATAATTTCTGAAACCAAATATCAAGAATTGGCCCTTCGCTATGGCCATGTATTTGAAGCTGGTATTGGCGCCGAGGCAGTCAGGGATTTATTGAAAAAAATAAACTTGAAAGATCTTTTGGAAAAGTTGGAAAAAGAAAATCTAGATTCCATTGCTTCCAAACAAAAGAAATTAATTAGGCGCGCTCGCCTAGTTAAGAGTCTATTGGTCAATAAAATCAGACCAGAGTGGATGATAATGACTGCTGTGCCGGTTATTCCTCCGGATTTAAGGCCAATGGTTCAGCTTGACGGCGGACGCTTTGCTTCTTCAGATTTGAATGATTTGTATCGCCGAGTAATCAACAGAAATAATCGTCTCAAAAGACTCAAAGAATTGAATGCGCCGGAAGTAATTCAGCGCAATGAAAAAAGAATGTTACAAGAAGCAGTTGATGCTTTAATTGACAACAATGCCCGTCATGGCAAAACTGTTACTGCTTCCACTGGACAAAAGCGTAGTTTAAAAAGTATTGCCGATATGCTTAAAGGCAAGCAAGGCCGTTTCCGCCAAAATCTTTTAGGTAAGCGCGTTGATTATTCAGGCCGAAGCGTCATTGTTATTGGTCCTCATTTAAAACTTTATCAGTGTGGTTTGCCAAAAACAATGGCCTTAGAGCTTTTTAGGCCCTTTGTTATTTGCCAGCTTATCAAAGGCGAATTGGTTCACAATGTCCGTAGCGCTAATCGTTTTATTGACGCTGGCCATCCAGAAGTCTGGGCTATTTTAGAAGATGTGGTAAAAGGCGCTCATGTATTATTGAACCGCGCGCCAACTCTTCATCGTTTGGGTATTCAGGCTTTTCAACCAACACTTATAGAAGGTAAGGCCATTCAGCTTCATCCTTTGGTTTGCGCGGCTTTTAACGCTGACTTTGACGGTGACCAAATGGCTGTTCATGTGCCACTGACTGAAGAAGCTAAAGAAGAAGCGGCTACGATAATGCTTTCCTCTAATAATTTGTTAAAACCAGCTACTGGCGATCCAGTGGCCGTTCCTAATCAGGATATTGTTTGGGGTGGTTATTATTTGACTTATATTGATCCAGAAGCCAAAGTCAAAAGAATTTTCAGTGATGAAGACGAAGCGGAGAAAGCTTATACTTTGGGTAAAATTACTTTGCAAGAATTGATTAAGGTAAGAGTGGCTAAAGTAGGTAATACAATTTTAGAAACCTCAGTCGGCCGAGTTATTTTTAATAAAGTTTTGCCTAAGGAGATCGCTTTTGTCAACAAGACTTTGGACAAAAAAGGTTTGAAAAATATTGTGGCTGAAGCTTTTCGTATTTGTTCCCACGACGATACCATTAAACTCTTAGACGATATTAAGGATATTGCTTTTAAATTTATTACTGTGTCTGGATTGTCTTGGGGTATGAATGATATTCCAAAATTAAAAATCAAAGCCCAGTTGATAAAAGAAGGTGAAGTGCAGGTGGAAGAAATAAAAGAGCAATATAACAACGGACTTCTGACCAACAATGAAAGGTATATTAAAGTTATTGAAGTTTGGGAAAAAATAAAAAGCCGAATCACCGAAGCCAGTCAAAAGATAATGGACCCAAAAAATTCAGTTTCCTCTATTTTGAGCTCCGGCGCTCGCGGTTCTTTTTCCCAAATGATTCAGGTTATGGGTATGAAGGGCTTGGTTATTAATCCGGCTGGTGAAATTATTGAATTGCCAGTCAAGGCCAATTTCCAAGAGGGTTTAGATGTCTTGGAATATTTCTTTTCTACTCACGGAACTAGAAAAGGTTTGTCTGACACCGCTCTTAGAACCGCTAACGCTGGATATTTGACCAGACGTTTAGTTGATGTTTCCCAAGATATAGTAATTTTGGAAAAAGATTGTAAAGACAGCGAGGGCTTAATTATCAGCAAAGAGGAAAGTATGGTTTTAAATGAAAGCTTGGCTGAGAGAGCTATGGGTAGAGTTTTAGCCGAAGACATCAAAGACAAAAAAAATAAAGTTCTTATTAAAAAAGGAACCTTAGTTACCAAGGAATTATCAGAAAAAATAACTGTTGCTGATCTTGGTTATATAAAAATAAGATCGTTATTGAGCTGTAAGGCAGTCAGAGGCGTTTGTCAGCAATGCTATGGTTATGATTTGGGTTATAATCAGCCGGTAAAATTAGGCACCGCCGTTGGTATTGTGGCTGCTCAAAGTATTGGTGAGCCCGGCACTCAGTTGACCATGAGAACTTTCCATACTGGTGGTGTGGCCGAAGGTGATATCACTCAAGGTCTGCCGCGAGTAGAAGAATTATTTGAAGCTCGTTCACCAAAGAAAAACGCTATCTTAGCGCCGATGGCTGGTGTAGTTAGTATCAAAGATGACCAGAGGCTCATCAGCAAAGAGCAGAGAATAATAAAAATCAAACAGCAAGATGTTCGTATTGAGGAGTATGATCTTGAAGATACTTATGATATTAAAGTTAAAGATGGTCAGGAAGTGGCCGTTGATGAAGCGCTGTTTGCCATTGGCAAAAACAAAACCAGAACCAATTTAAATGGTGTGGTTAAGTTGGAAGCTAAAAAGCTAAAAGTAATTAGCCAAGAAAATTCTCCTTATGAAGTAATTGTTCCAGCTGGTTATACTTTATGGGTCAAAGATAAAGAATTAGTTCAGGAAGGCCAACAATTGACCGAAGGCAGTATTGATTTGCAAGAGTTGTATCAGTTGAGAGGCAAATTAGATGTGCAAAAATACATTATCAAAGAAATAAAACATATTTATTCTTCCCAAGGACAAAATTTGAATGACAAACACGTTGAGTTAATAGTCCGACAAATGTTTTCCCGCATTTTAGTAAACGATATTGGTAACACCGAGCTCTTGCCGGGAGAGGTAATTACTTATACCCAATTTCAAGAAGCTAATCAAACAATTAAGGGTAATAATGCTCAAGGCGATATTTTGCTTTTGGGTATTACTAAAGCGGCCTTGACTTCCGACTCCTTCCTCTCGGCCGCATCTTTCCAAGAAACTGCCCGAGTTTTGATTGACGCCGCCATCTCCGGCAAAGTTGACCAACTCAGAGGCTTAAAAGAAAACGTGATTATTGGTAGAAAAATTCCGGCTGGCACTGGATTTGAGGGTAGATAATAGAAAAATTTATTAAAAAACCCCGCTTAATTGACTAAAAGCAACTTAAAGCGGGGTTTTTAGTTTATAAAATGGCATTTATTTTTAT
>JAUYFP010000076.1 GCA_030690875.1 bacterium
AATAAAACTTGGACTTTTAAAGTTGGCGGTCAGCTAGCCAAGCAGATGACAGTTTTTTTGTTGATTGCCGGCAGTGGCATTTTATTAAATAATTTGATTTTATATTTATTAGTAGAATATGGACACTGGTGGTATATTTATGCAAAAATAATCGCCGCCGCTATTGTAACTATTAGTAATTTTTTTGGCAATAAGTATTTTACTTTTAGGGCAAGATAAATTTATGGAAAATTTTAAACCTGAGACAGAGCCACGAGAATCAGTAGAACGCCTAATTGAAGCCTCGCTTGAACATGGTATTAAGTTTGATGAAGGGCAAAATGCCATAGTTTTGGAAGTTGACCCCAATGATTTGGAGCCGGAAATCAGGCAACAGTTTTTTTCTTTCCCAGAAAGTGAAACTGCGGACAAGTTGTCGGAGGATAAAACTTTTGTGTCCAAAGTTTTGCGGGTTTTTAGCGCTGGTCGCAGTCAAAAAGAGGCGGAAAATCAAATAAAAGCTAAAGACATTATTGACAGCCAAAGTGAAGAGGAAAGAGCTAAATTGGCCAAGGTGCCAGAGATATATTTTCATCAAGATATAAGTATCCACAATGATGATTTAAAACAAAAATTACGCCAAGCGGGCGTTGAGGTTTCTGGTGATAAATTGGGTGTGTTGTTGATGTATAGGGTGAGGGGAGTTGATTTTTTAAATTACCTTTTGCAAGAAGCCATTAAAAGAACTCCGGATAAGAAATTGAAAAATCGTTCGTCGGCGGAATTTGCCAAAAAGCAGTTGGAAAAATCTAAATCAAGTTTAAGCACCGAAGAGGTATTCAAAGTAGCTAGCGCTTTAATTGGTTTTGAAGCCAGTGATCGAGTGAGGATGAATAACACTAATCGTGATAGATTATTGGTCTATTTACAGCAACACGATTTTGTTTTAGATGAAAAAATATTTAACAAGTTGGAGAGAACTCTTAAATTATTAAATGCTAATAATTTTTATCATAATGATTTAACTGAAAGAAACGCCATGCTTGAATTTGATGAGGAAGGAAATATAAAAGATATTTATCTGATTGATTTTGAAAAAGCGGCTGATTTTTCTGATAAAGATTTTGGTGGCGAGATGGCTATTTTAGGTCATTACAAAGAATCGCTTAAAAGCAAAGACGAAAAGCTAGAAGAAGTGGTGGAACAAACAATAGCCAGCGGAGAAAAATTAAGACTAAGGGTGGCTAAAGCCAAGCCGATTGAATATGGTGATTTGCAAGAGCAAATATTAAGTATTTTAGGTAATGAAGATTCAAATAATATTGCTTCGCAGGAAAAGTTAGTTTTTGCCTTAGCTGAAGGATTGGTAAAAGATCAAGCCCATGAACTCTTGGCCGCTGTATTATTTGATTTAGCTAAGACTGATGCCGATAGAGTCAAAAAGTATATTAGCGCTAGACTAGCCAGTAAAGAAATAAATAATCAATATCATAATCTTTTGTCTAGAATAAATACTAAAATATAAATATTTTACATTTTAAGGAGTTATAAAAAAAGATCCGCCAGCGCGCATGCGCGCTGGCGGGGCAGTCTATTTCTTGTGGCCCAATTTATCCTCGTGCCACAGAGCATCGATAAGCAAACCTATCGTGCGAGCATGTATTACTGCTTTTTCTGGTTGACTGTAGCACTCAAGAATGTGTTGTTGACTGATTTCCGTCAGGAAATCTCGGTCAGCGTCATTTGGGCCAAGTTGGCCGATTGTCTTGGCGTAAAAATTAGCCATGCTCATTGGGTCAGCTCCGTTTGCAACTTCTTGCGCAAAAAGATCCAGGTTGTATCGAGCATATTGGGTATTGACCCGCACGCTTTGCTTGAAGTTTTCTGTGATTATGACGCTACAATCCTTATCTTCGCCATAATACATTTTGGCAAAAGCTACACCCAACTCATCGGCATAAAGTAATAATGTGTTGCGTCCCCAAGGGCCGGTGGATGTACTTTTGACCATTATAATGTCGACTTTTTGCGGGAGCTGGATTTTTTCTCGCAAAATGGCTGGTGTTATGGGCTTACTATGTTTTTTGTAGTAGTCCCAGGTTACCTCGGCCGCTTTTTTGGTAACCTTGACGCAAGCTTCCTGGTTGTCGAAGTCAGTCAATGAGCTTAGGTTGTTGTTGTTGCATCCAACGAAGAGTCTGCATCCAACGAAGAGTACAATGATGACGAGGATGATGAGGACAGCGGAGATTTTGAGTTCACTTAACATGGTAGCCTCTCTTTCATGTGAAGAACAAACTTGACGGCGGAATTGAATCAAGAGTCAGTATATTCTATACTATATATTAATTATATTTTAGTCAAGGATAAAAAAACCGCCCTTTGCTTATGCTCGGAGCGGTTTCTTAAATAAAATTAAATCATTTTTTTAAATTCCTCAACCATGGGCACCTGTTCTGGATTATGGTTGTAATTTTTAGCATTGTAATATGAAGCCCAATCGGCAATGAGCAGGTTGGAAAATATTTTTTGCCATTTATTTTTGCCTGCCAGCTTTAAATTTATAGTTGGCAAATTTCTTTTTTTATATAACTTGGCGGTAACCAGCATTCTTTTTTGAATTTGTTTATGGTCAGTATCATCGCTGATAAATATAAAGAAAAAGTTTTGAGAAAGTTTTTTGCTCTCCGGGGAAATATCAAAACCAGTCATTTCGTTGTGGTTTAATTCCGGCAGAGTATTGCAAAAAGCCGGAATTTTGCTGTTTTCATTGAATTTTATTTTCCAATTATAGGCAATGGCATAATTATTTTCGGAGGAGTAAATTACTGGAATTTTATTTTTGAGCATTTTGGCTATTGTTTTGCCTTTGGCTTCATAGTTTTTTCCTTTGAGAGTTTTAGCTAAGTTGCCGATTTCAGCATAAGCTTGATTTTGGCCCAGGGCTTTTAAAATAGCGCGGCAGTTTAATCCCAAAGCACAGCGCGGTTGGATGCCCCAATTAGGCATTTGAATATAGGGCAAATTGTTTTTTTTGGCTAGCGATATCAATTTACCACCAGTAGCAATAACTATGATGTTTAGTTTTTTCTTGGTGGCAATTTTTAATCCGTCTAGCACTTCCTCAGTATTGCCGGAATAGGAATTGGCGATTATTAGAGATTGTTTTAAGTCTTTGTCGGCTAATTCCGGCAAGCCATAATTTTTATGAATTAGCAAATCAATTTGGGGATTGTAATTTTTTATCAAATCAGCCGCCAAATGCGAACCGCCCATGCCTAAAATTATAAATTTTTTGGCCACAGCATATTTTTTGCGATTAGCTATGGTCGGATTATAGGTAAATTGTTTTTGAATGTCTAAAAATACTTGGCGCATATATTTATTATTAGCTAATCTTAATAATTTTAAAGTAGCCCTTACTATATTTGGGTAGCTTAAAGCATATTTTTCCCAGAGCTCCTCTGGCGAGCCAGATTCACCAAAACAATCTTTGACGCCGATTATTTTCATTGGCAGAGGATAATTTTCCGCTAGCATTTCGGCAATAGCCGAGCCCAACCCGCCAGCTTGCTGATGATCTTCTATACTTATGAGGCCTTTGGTTTTTTTGACGCTACGCAAAATAGTGGCCTTATCGAGCGGTTTAATGGTATGACAATTTATAATCTCAACTGAAATGTTTTTTTTCTTTAATTCATTGCCGGCTAGAATCGCTTGTTCTAAAATTGGACCACAGCCGATTATAGTTAGGTCTTGACCGGTTTTAAGAATATTAGCTTTGCCGATTTTGAATGAAGAATTATTAGTGGTAATAGCGGCGTCAGCTTGTCTGGTCAGACGAATATAGACTGGGCCATTTATTTTGGCCGCTTCAATAGTTGCTTTTTTTGCTTCATAATAATCAGCTGGAGCAATGACCGTCATATTTGGCAAGACGCGCATCATAGCTATATCTTCCAGCGCTTGGTGGCTGGCGCCGTCAGGCCCGACTGACAGGCCAGTATGTGAAGCAATTATTTTTACATTGGCCTTTGAGTAGCAAACGCTTACTCTGATTTGATCCCAGTTTCTTCCTGGACTAAATACGCCGAAGCTGGCAACGTAGGGAATTTTGCCCGATAAGGCCAATCCAGCGGCAATGCCCATCATATTTTGCTCAGCTACTCCCACTTCAAAAAATCTTTGGGGGAATTTCTGGCCGAATTTTTCCACGCGAGTTGATTCAGCTAAGTCGGCCGAGACAACCACAATACTTTTATTTTTTTTACCCAAATAAAGCATGGCTTCGCCGAAACCATCGCGAGTGGATTTTTTTTCGGTTGACGAAATATTTCTAGCTATTGATTTTCCGATTTTGTTTTTTTTATTAGACGGCATTTTTCAATTGTTTTAAAGCTTTTTCAGCTTCAATTTTATTAGGGGCTTTGCCATGCCAGTTAAAATCATTTTCCATAAAACTGACGCCTTTGCCCAAAATAGTTTTGGCAATAATTGCCACCGGCGCTTTGGTCTGTCTAGCTTTATTTAAAGCGTTAATTATTTGTTTGTAGTTGTGGCCGTTTATTTCTATTACTTGCCAGCCAAAAGACAAGTATTTCTTTTTGAGCGGATCTAATGGCATTATGTCTTTGGTATAGCCATCAATTTGAATACCGTTTTTATCAACAATAACTATCAGGTTGTTCAGCTTGAATTTTTTGGCTGACATAACTGCTTCCCAAAGCTGGCCTTCGTTGTGTTCGCCGTCGCTGCTTATACAAAATATTTGTTGTTCTCTTTTGTCTAGTCTGGCGGCTAAGGCCATACCAACTGCCTGAGAAATTCCCTGTCCTAGTGGTCCGCTAGACACTTCTACTCCGGGCAAAGACAAGTTGTGCGGGTGGCCCTGTAATTGGCTATTTAATCTTCTCAAAGTTTTGAGTTTTACCAAAGGAAAATAGCCGGCTCGGGCTAAGCTAGCGTATAGTATTGGGCAAATATGGCCGTTGGATAAAACTAATTTATCCCGATGATGATTATTGGGAGAGGCCGGGCTGTGTTTTAAAACATTAAAATACAAAACAGCAAAAATATCCGCCATGCCCAGTGATCCACCAGGATGACCTGAACCAGCTCGAGTAAGCATTTCAATAACATCTTGCCTTAATCGGTTGGCGATTGTTTTTAATTCTTTTGGAGAAGCTTTTCTCATAATTTGCCCTGTTAAATAATTTTTAAACTAAGTTTAAAAATTAAATTCAAATTATTATGATTTGTGTTTAGCTGTGATTTTAGTATATCAAAATTTTAATTTATTTAACAGGGCAAATAAAATAAAAACTATTGGCTTAGTCCATTTTCTTTAACCCCCTAAATCCCCCGTTCGGCCGAGCTCACGGCCGAAGCCTTGACAGGGGGACTTGATAATCCTTCCCTGTTAAGGGGAGCTTGGAGGGGTTAAGGCCAATAGTGTTTATTTTTTGAAGCTATTTAATAATTTCCTCGGTGTTTATCGGAATTTCGATTTTATTTTTTATAAAAATTATACTGAGGATAAAAATGATAGTAGAAGTGCCGGCGGAGAGCATACAATATTGGCAA
>JAUYFP010000092.1 GCA_030690875.1 bacterium
AAGTTCCTCCAATATTACTAAAACCAGCGCCCTCAATTACTACTCCGGCTGGTAAAGCCGTAGCATTAGCATTGTCAGGAACAAGACAAGCAATATTTGGTCCCAAAGTACCTTCTATAACATTAAAAGTAAAAGGAACATCTTCGATACTTTGAATATTTTTATCATTTTTTAATTCAATATTATGAATTGCTAAAAGTAAAACAGGCACTTTAACAGTTACTTTATTTGCTGACCAAGTACTCTGATTGTTACACTCAACTATCTCGGTTACCACATTGCCAATTTGCACTTCACCAAAAGTATTTGGGTCTTCATCAACGATAAAATGATAACCATAAATAGTAACATAAGTTCCGACCGGACCTGAGCTACGACTAATAGAACAAATAACCGGTTCATTAGGATCGAATGGTTCATCACATCCCGGCCAAATTCCACCGCCACCACCACCGCCACCACCACCGCCACCATCAGGGTTCGGTTCAGTAACATTATAAAGAGAAGATAAAACAAAACGAGAAATAGCATAAGCGGAAACCACTATTACCAAACCAATAACAGCGCTGATAATAATCAGTTTAGCTTTTTGCACCTTATCCGCGTTGCCTTGAGAAGTCATCCAAATAAAACCACCGTAGAGAATAAGCAAAGTCGCCAAGATACCCAAAAAGCCAAGGGAAATATTGACTATACCAGAAATAGTAGCTTCTAAATCTTTGGTTCCCAAATTTATACCACTGTCAGCCAAATCATTAATTCCAAATTCATCCTGAGCCAACGCTTTACTTGACCACAAGTAAAACAGAGACAAGGTGCTAAGAGTGGTAAAAAATAATTTTCTCATGCTATATTTTTTATTTTAAAATAATTTCCTCTATCTAACAGCGCAATTTCCACCCGGACAATCAGCGCCATCAGTATTATTTGAACAATAACAAGTTTCTCCCTGATCAGCTGAGCACTCGCAAATATACCAGCAATTCTGCAGAGTATCTTTAATTTGAGAATTAAGCGTCGGTTTATAATCACTTAAAGGATCAAAAAGATCATGATGTATTCTAACAATTTTTCCATCTAACACACTCAGCCAATAATTAATCAAAGCATTATTATCTTCTAAGCTAACACTATCGTAATTTACCGAGCTGGACATCAGGTCTTTGGAAAAAACCACATTAATTGGATCTTTTAAAGAAGCGCTAGTGATTTGATCCATGGCCACGATATTAGGCGCAGTTAAGTCAATTTCATCGTTAGTGCTAAAAGCCCACTCATAAATATCAAATGGATCTTCGCCACCAATGCCGTTGGCATTAGCATCCAGCTTATTGCTGGCCATATCCTCTATTATTGGTAATATTTTGACGCCAATATTTTGTGAACTTGGCAAGCAATAAACATCATTACCGCAGGAATTCTGACCACAAAGGTCAGAAGTCAAAAATTCCACTGTTTTGTATTGATTGGAAATCAAATATTTTCCCTCAACTAAATTGACACCAGCTACTCCCGGATATCTGACAGAAATATTGCTAAAATCCGGCGCTGTGCCATCAACTTCACCAACAGCAAAAAGCGGATTAACTGCTTCAGAAAAATTTATTTGAATCACACTATTTCTAGGATTATCGCTTGAATTCGCCACTGGCCGAACAGAGGAAACTCTGGGCGGTGTCACATCAATTTCCGTAGAAACCGTAAAATTCCAACTATAGCCACCAACTAACGGAAAAGCCGCCTCACCAGCCACTGTTTGTAAAGCTCCTAAGTCCATTCGATATAATGTATTCGCCGTATCAGAACCCAAATGAGTAGTGGTGTTGCCAAAAGGATTAAATTGAAAAACTTTCAAATTGGCTGGATCATAAGTTACTAATAAATTGTTCTCCGTAATCGCCACTGCGTCACCCTCTTTATAAAGCTCAATAAACCCGGCTTTAGCCGGACAATCTGTACCATTACAGGTATCCTTATCTTTAACTATAAAAGAAACATCCATATCCTCACTAAAAGTTACATAAATATTAGTGTTTCTAGCTATACCAGTGGCATTTCTAGCTGGATAGTGGCTTTCTAAAACTCCACCCGATAATCCAGCGCCACCGCTATAACCCGGCGGATTAACCGAGCCACCCGGACCAAAAATAGAATCACCAGCTTCTTTTAAAATAAAACGAGCAATGGCATAAGATGACAAAATTATCAGCAAGCCAATGACACCGTTGATTATTGTCCTCTTGGCCTTGTCCACCTTGTCCGCATTGCCACCAGAAGTCATCCAAATAAAACCACCGTAGAGAATAATCAAAGTGGCTAATATTCCCAAAAAGCCCAAAGCAATATTAACTATTCTGGCAATAGTTTCTGTGAGATCCCGAGTGCCTAAATTTACTCCACCAGAGGCCAAATCATTTGTACCATAAATATCTTGGGCGGAAAGCAAATTAGGAAACAAAAAAATAACTGTCAAAAACAAGATAAATAGAACAGTTATTTTCTTATATTTTAGCATGGGGATTTTGTTTTTAATTATAAATTTTAAATGCCCAACTTCTCCTTTACCAATCGCTGGACTAAATTTCCATCGGCCTGCCCTTGCGCCTTGGCTATTACCTCTTTCATCAAAGGTCCAAACTGGTCAATACCAGACTCAAAAGCTGTATTTAATATTTTTTTAATTTCTTCTTCAGACAACATAGCCGGCAGATACTTGATTAAAATATCTGCCTCTTGTTGTTCTTTTATAAATAAATCTTTACGGCTAGCTTTTTGATAAGCGTCCATGGAATCCTGTCTTTTCTTCAATTCTTTTCTGATGACGGACAGCAGATCAGCATCAGCTAATTCCGCTTGCTTTTTTTCAATCGCCATATTTTTTATAGCGCTTTTAAGCAAACGCAAAGTAGATACCTTCGTATCTTCTCTGGCTTTTAAAGCCATTTTCAAATCATTTTCGATGTTCTGTCCTAAAGACATATTAAGCTAAAACTTCTTTTTACTTTTTTTAAAACCAACTTCTTCCAACTTGCCAATACGCTTTAAATAGTCCATTTTTGAACTGATTTTATTCCTGCGCAAGGCGCTGTCTTTCAATGCTCGCTTGGTCTTATTTTTGGTAAAAAATCTCACTTTCTTAGCCTGCAAAATCTTGCCGCTTTGAATTGTTTTTTTGGTAAATCTTCGAATTAAGCTCTCAAAGGACTCATTGTCCTTTCTCTTTACCTCCAACAGAAAAATCACCTCCGTTCTTAAATTATTATTTTAAATAAAGATAGTAAAAATAATCCCAAAAATGATTATCTTACTGCTATAATAATGACAAATTTCAGGTCAAAAGTCAACAGTGGAAAACTACTTTTTTAATTTCAAATTTTTGGCTTCGTGAGTTGCCAATCTTTTCCTGATTTCTGTCTTGGTTTTGTTAAAATCTATCACTTCCTGCACGCCACTTTCCATATCTCTGATAATTACTGTGCCGTCGGCAATTTCTTTTTGCCCTAAAATCAGAGTATACTTAGCGCCTTTTTTATCAGCAATATCCAATTGATCTTTGAGCCCCCGCTTGGACATATTTTCCGCCAACGAAAATCCTTCTTTTCTTAAACTCTCAAATAAAGTTAAGGCTTTTTTGCGCGACTCAGCGCCTAGTTGGGCAATATAAATATCCAGATTTTTGCTTTTGGGAATTTCCACTTTAAGCTCCATCATTTTTATTACTACTCGCTCTATGCCAATAGCAAAGCCCACTGCCGGAGTTGGCCGACCGCCTAAAGTTTCCACCAAGCCATCATAACGCCCGCCACCACCCAAAGCGCTGGTTTTTTCTTCTTTATCATTTTCGGTAAATAATTCCCAAGCTGTACGGCTATAATAATCCAAACCTCTGACAATATAAGGGTCAAGACTATATTTGATGTCCATCTCATCCAAATAATCAACCACGGTCATAAAATGCTCTTTACAGGAATCGCAGAGATTATCAAGTATTTGTGGCGCCTGCTCAGCTATACTCTGGCACTTTTTATTTTTACAATCAAAAATCCGCAAAGGATTTTGGTTTAATCGCGACAAACAATCTTTACAAAGATCTTTTTTATTGTCAGAATAATATTTTTTTATAACTTTTAAATATTGTGGCCGACAATTGTCATCACCAATACTATTAACATGCACTTCAGTATTTATACCCAACTCTTTTAAAATATTATAAGATATGGCAATGAGCTGAGCATCAAGAATAGGATCATCATCACCTATTATCTCAAAACCGAATTGCCAAAATTGACGGTATCGGCCAGCCTGAGGATTGTCGTGCCTAAACTGAGGGCCGATATAAAATAATTTGACCGGCTGAGGCAAATTAAGCATGCCGTGTTCAATATAAGAGCGAACAACACCGGCGGTGTTTTCCGGCCTCAAAGAGAGCTTATCGCCACCTTGAGTAACAAAAGAATACATTTCTTTGCTAACAAGATCAGTTTCTTCGCCAACGCCTCTTTTAAAAAGATTAGTAAACTCCACTATCGGCGTATCAATCCGCTTGAAGCTATAAGGATAAGCCAAAGAAAAAACTTTTTCTCTGATATAATCCCAATACACTTGGTCGTCGGGTAAAACATCCCGCATGCCTTTAACCAATTGGATTTTGCTCTTTTTAGACTTTTTGCTAGACATAATTATTTATATTCAGGCAAATTAAAAGTATTAAATCTATTAACAGGCCAGCCTCTTACCCAGACGCGACCAATAATGCTGGTTTTTTTTATCGGACCAAAGGACCGAGAGTCCAGACTGTTTATTCTATTGTCTCCCAAAACAAAATACTCATCTTGAGCAATAATTATTTCTTCATTGTCTTCGCTGGAAAAATTGTTGATATAAACTTCGGCCAGCTCTTGACCATTGATAAAAATCCGACCGTCTTTAACCTTTACTTTCTCTCCCGGCAAGCCGATAACTCTTTTAATAAAATAAGAGCGGGAATCCTGCGGACTTTTGAAAATAATGACTTCGCCTCTTTGCGGTTCATTAAAGCGATATGATATCTCATCAATTATCAAATATTCATTTTGAAAAAAATTTGGCTCCATGGAAGCACCCTCAACATAAAATGGCTGAACCAAAAATAATCTAATCGGCAAAATTATGGCTAGTGAAATCAAAACAACTTTAATTACCTCAAAAATCAGCAAACCAGTTTTTTTGACAAAACTAAAGCTCGGTTCTTCGTCTTTTTCAGAAAAATTTTCCAATTCCATGTCCTTTGGATCAATTTTATTTTCCCTTTGCTCATCCGCCGACTGATCTATTTCATTATTTTCTTCGTTCATATTGTTGACTTTTTATAAATAATCGTAAAATCATTATACACAAAGCCAAGATTAAAATCAACTCAAAAAAACCCTGAAAATATGGCCTAAAAGCAACATTGAACGGTTGACTTTCAGCCATTTTGTTAGTATAATTGACATACTGCATTAAAAATTCTAAAGAAGTGTTCCGGCAACAAAAATGGATTTTCAAAAAAGAAAAATAAACCTGCTAGATTCTGTCGAAAATAACGCCTTGCCCGTTTATAGCGCCAAGCCAAATACCGACGACTCCATTAGCGGTAAATTCCCAACGGAAGATAGCCAAAAATCATCAGGAAAAAAATATCCTCCAAAGAAAAAAAGGAGAAAAAAACTTTCCTGCTTTTTTATATTTCTGATAGTTTTATTTTTTATCATTAGCTCAATAGTATCGGCTGACAACAACAGCTTTTTGTCCGGAGTAAAAAACAGCTACTTAGTCAGACAAATAAGCAATATCTTATCCAACAAAACAAAATATATTCGCGGTGAAGAGGAAGACCGAATAAATTTTGTTTTACTAGGCATGGGTGGTGAAGGACATGACGGACCATATTTGACTGACACTATGATGATCGCCAGTTTCAAACCTTCAACAAAAGAAGCGGCTATTTTTTCCTTGCCTAGAGATATGATAGTGCCACTGAGCCAAAATGATTATCGAAAAATAAATTCCATTTACAGTATTGGCCAAAGTCAAAATGGCCAAGGCGGAGAATTAGTCAAAGAGGTCTTATCCAAAACTTTTGGCATTCCCATACATTATTATGCGGCCATTGATTTTCAAGGATTTGTGGAAATGATTGACGAGATAGACGGTATAGAAGTGGAAGTTGAAAACAGTTTTGTTGATTATCAATTTCCAACAGCCGATGACAAGTATCAAGAAGTGTCTTTTAAATCCGGCCAACAAGAAATGGACGGCCTGACGGCTTTGAGATTTACTAGATCAAGACACGGCAACAATGGTGAAGGCTCGGATTTTGCCCGCATCAAAAGACAGCAAAAAATACTTTTGGCGGCCAAAGACAAAGTTACTTCTTTTAATACTTTAATAAACCCTAAAAAAATAACCAAACTATATTCTTTATTTACCCAATACACTGCTACTGATTTAGAGCCCTGGGAAGCTGTCAAATTGGTCCATTTGGCTAAAAGTCTGAACACCCAACAAGTTGTCACTCAATCAATAGATGACCGACCAGGTGGCTATTTAAAATCAGGCATTGCTCTTGACGGCGCCTATATCCTCCAACCAGTATCCGGCAACTACCAACAGATATCAGGGCTGATAAAAAATATCTTTCAAATAAAAAATGTTATTTTAGAAGATGCTAAAATTGTTATTCAAAATGGCACAGCTATGCCCGGACTAGCACTCAAGGCTGTTAATCATTTGAACCAAATGGGGTATAATGTAATTAGATACGGTAATGCCAGTTTCCAGGACAAGATAAGCACTGTTATCTACAGCTACAACAATGACAATCCGCAAACTAAAGAATCTCTAGAAGCTAGCTTCCAAAACAAAGTAAACGATAATCCTCCTTTGGAATATTCCAGTTTAGTTATTGCTAACGATTGGGGTATTACCAATGAACAAGGCGAATTGGAAGAATTGGACTTTCTGGTAATTTTAGGACAAGATCAAGCGATTGATGAAGGTATAGAAATAATCACCACTATAGATCCTTTAATTTTCGGCACTTCCACTCCCACTAGCACGGAAGCTGGCCTATAAAAAAATAAACCATAAGCTGTATGCTATATGCTAATTTATACAAAGTAGCCATCATTGGCCGAGTCAATGTAGGAAAATCCACTCTCTACAATCGTTTGATTCAACAAAAAAAGGCCATTGTTTCCTCAGTGGCCGGCACAACCAGAGACAGAAATTACGCTGTCTGCTCTTGGCGCGATTTAGATTTTTATTTGATTGATACTGGTGGAATGGAAAGACAAAATGATGACGAAATAGACAAACAAATTATTGAGCAAGCGCTAATGGCTATAACCGAAGCAGACCTAATCCTCTTTACGGTTGACACTAAAACTGGCATAATGCCCGCTGATTCAGAATTAGCTAAAAAAATCAAAAGACAAAAAACGCCCGTCATAGTAGTAGCCAATAAAGCTGACAACCAAAGATTGAGAAATTCCGTAGCCGAATTTTATAAACTCGGTCTAGGTGAACCAATACCAGCTTCCGCTTCCACTGGCGTAGGCACCGGCGACCTTTTAGACAAAGTAGTCGAAAAACTGAAAAAAATAAAAAATAAAAAAACTAAATCCAGTGAACAGGAAGCTGATATAAAAGTGGCCATTATCGGCAAACCAAATGTCGGCAAATCCTCAATGGTCAACGCTATTTTAGGCCAAGAAAGAGTTATCACTTCTGCCTTACCGCATACCACCCGAGATTCTCAGGATATACAATTTAAATATAATGATAAAATAATAAGCTTCATTGACACTGCCGGTCTTAGAAGAAGAAGCAAGGTAAGTGTTGATCCTTTTGAAAAACAAAGCATTGAGCAAAGTTTAGAGTCTTTGAAAAACGCCGATATTGCTTTGTTGGTTACTGATGTATCCAAAAAATTATCTTTTCAAGACAAACACATAATAGACGAGGTCAAAAGATTTGGCACTGGACTCATAATCCTAGCCAACAAATGGGATTTGATACCAGAGAAAGACACAGCCAGCGCCAACGAATATATAAGTTACTACAAATATTTTTTCCCTTTTGTCAGCTGGGCGCCAGTCATATTTTGTTCGGCTAAGAAAAAAATAAAAATCAGCAAAATATTGGACAGCGTTTTGGAAGTTCATCAAGAAAAAGCCAAAATAATAAGCGAAAACGCTTTGAGCAAATTGCTGAAAGGCACTATTAAAAAACACAAACCATCAAGAGGCCGTGGCACAAAACATCCTTATATTTATACCTTAAAACAAACTAGCAGTAATCCGCCGGAATTTTTATTGAAAATAGAATACAAATCCAGTTTGCATGAATCCTATCTTAGGTTTGTTGAAAACAATATTAGATATAAATTTGGTTTTAGTGGCGTGCCGATAAAAATCAGGGTCGCCAAAAGCCAAAATCAACAAGATAAATAAAATTTATGCGTTTAATAATTGGATTAGGAAACCCAGACAAAGAATATCTGCAAACTCGCCACAATTTCGGCTGGCTGTCTTTGGATAATTTGGCGGAAAAATACCAGCTTAATTGGACGAAAAATAAAACCAGCAACTGCTTAATTACTGATTTTATCAGTGGCCGAGAAAAAATAATTTTGGCCAAACCACTTACTTATATGAACGAATCCGGCCAGACGGTCAGAGCTTTAAAAAACTTCTTCAAACTACCTAATAACAAAATTATTATTATTTGTGATGATTTGGATTTACCTTTTGGCGATATCAAATTGTCTAAAAATAAAAATTCCGGCGGACATAAAGGCCTAGACTCAATAATTGCTCAGCTAAAAAGTAAGGATTTCAAAAGAGTGCGACTGGGCATCGGACCAAAAATAGGCCCAGCCGAAGATTTTGTTTTGCAAAAATTCAGCTTGGAAGAAAAAGACAAACTAAAAGAAATACTGGATACCAGTAATTTGATAGTAGAAACAATTTTAGAAAAAAGTTTTGACCAAGCCACTAACGAATATAACTAAGGTATTATAAATTTTTTAGCCACTCTAAAATAGTGCGCACTCCAAATCCCACACCACCGATAGGCGTATAGCTATTATACGATTTTTCCGCATAGACTGGTCCGGCGATGTCAATGTGAGCCCAGTCCACATCATCTTTGATAAAATGCGCCAAAAACCAAGCGGCCGTAATTGAGCCGGCCATTTTCATGGAAGGAATGTTGCGATAATCAGCTACTTGGCTTTTATCTAAATCTTTATACTCCGGCGCCAAAGGTAATTGCCAAATATTTTCACCGACAATAGTGGCGGATTTCAAAAGCTCATTGGCTAATTTTTGCTTATTAGCAAACAGGCCGGCGTATTCCGGACCAAGCGCCACAATAATTGAACCAGTCAAAGTGGCAATATCCACTATTTTTTTTATTCCCTGCTTTTGGGCATAGGCCAAAGAATCGGATAAAGTCACTCGGCCTTCAGCATCGGTATGGGCAATTTCAATAGTCTTGCCCTGCATATTTCTAACAACATCTCCGGGTTTGACCGACTGACCGGAAGGCATATTTTCACAAGCCGCTATAATCCCATGAACTTCTACTTTTGGCTTTAAGGCGTCCAAAGCGGAAAAAATACCCAAGACGCTAGCCGCGCCACCCATATCAATTTTCATCTGTTGCATATTCTCCCAGGGCTTGATATTGAGTCCGCCGCTGTCAAAAGTAACTCCTTTACCAACTAAAGCAATCTTATCTTTAACTCGGCCACCGGGGTGATAAACCAAATGAATAAATTTTGGCTCTTCAGTTGAACCTTTGGCGATCGCCAAATAAGCTCCCATGCCTAATTTTTCAATTTGTTCACGCTCCAAAATTCTCAATCTAATATTTTTACTAAGCTGAGCAATTTTTTTCGCTTCCTCAGCCAAAAATGTCGGCGTCATAGTGCCGGCTGGCTCATTGACCAAATCTCTGGCCAATTTTACGCCTTGCGACATCAGCTGGCCTGTTTGCCAGCCTTTTTGCCAAGCATTTTTCTGCGCTGGGGTAGAATAAATATATAATTCTTTGATATCCAAATGGTGGCTGTCTTTGTCTATTTTTTTATATTTAGAAAATTCATAAGAAGCTAGTTCAAAGCCCTCGGCCATAGCTTGACCCAAAAGCTGAACATTGTTGGTTCCTCTTAGCCAATGCTTCAAATCAAAACCAATTTTTTTGGCTTGATATTTTTTTAAATAAGCAACTGCCTC
>JAUYFP010000095.1 GCA_030690875.1 bacterium
AAAGGCATTTTTAATATTTGCCTCAATTATGGCGGCCGGGAAGAAATCGTCCGCGCTCTTAAAAATATCATCAAAGCTGGTTTTAAGCCGGAAGAAGTAAATCAAGAGCTGATAGCTAATAATTTATATACGGCTGGTTTGCCCGATCCCGATTTGATTATCCGCACTTCGGGCGAACAGCGCTTGTCTAGTTTTTTAACTTGGCAGTCAGTTTATAGCGAATTGTATTTTACTGACAAGCACTGGCCGGAATTTTCTAAAAGCGATTTAGACTCTGCTTTGTCTGTTTATGCCAGCCGCGCTCGGCGTTTTGGCGGCAACTAAGTAGTTGGTAATAATAAAATTAAAGTGGCCAATAAATATAAACATTTAAGTTTGCCTCAGGCGGAATTTGATTTTCATAATCGTGGCCTATTGACTCAGCAAGATATTTTGCAATTAGCTGATGATTTTATTATTGATAGTTTGGAAAATAATTTTAGTATTATTTCTTTTATCGTTGGTCGGGGAATCCATTCGGCTAGCGGGCCAGTTATTAAACCACTGGTAGCGGATTTTTTGAAAAATCATCCAGCGGTGAAAAGTTTTTCTGAGGGTAAATTTACTCAAGGTGGGCAGGGAATTTTTATCGTCAAACTAAAATAGTTTTTATAGCTTATTCATTAAATTGTCAGGTACCATTGCTTTTTATCGCCCAAACAGCTAAACTTTAAATTGAATTAACTAATATAAACGAAGTATGAAAAATTTTACAAAAGGCAATAGGTTTAGCGATCGGAAAAATACCGGTAATTTTGATCGTCGCGACTCTAAGGGTAGAGATTTCTCTCGGCGAGATGCTGGCGCTTTTGGTCGGCCCCAGATGCATAAGGCTATTTGCGATGACTGTGGCCAGTCTTGCGAAGTACCTTTTAAGCCAACGGGCGACAAGCCGGTTTATTGTAGCAATTGTTTCAAAGGCAAGGACAATGCCGGCCCAAGTAGATCTTTTGGCCGGGATAATTTTCGGGAGAAAAAAATGTTTAGCGCTATTTGCGATGCCTGTGGCCAGTCTTGCGAAGTGCCGTTTAGACCAACAGGCGATAAACCAGTTTACTGCTCGAATTGTTTTGGCCAAGATTCTAGGGCTAAAGACAAAAAAGTGGCTGGCGATGGTGCTAACAAGCAATTTGAACATCAGCTTCAGACTATCAATGAAAAATTGGATAAAATTCTACAAAATTTGTCCTCAGCAATTCCCAAGAGTCCAGAGTTGATAAAAAAGAAAGTTATTACCAAACCGGAGTCCAAGCCAAAAGCTGTTAAAGCCAAAAAAACCAAAAAGGCAGTTAAGAAATAGTAAATATTTTATTATCGGTTAAAAAAGATAAGACCACTGGTCTTGTCTTTTTTTGTTTGATTTAAATAAAACAGGTCCTAACCTTGCCAAAAATCAATGTTTCTGGTATCATTGGAACTTATGGAAATCAGAAATATCGCTATTATCGCTCACGTTGACCATGGCAAGACCGCACTGACCGACGCTATATTGAGGCAGACCGGCATGTTGTCCGACGAAAGCGCGAGCATGGATTCCAACGCTCTGGAAAAAGAGCGCGGTATTACTATTTATTCCAAAAACGCTTCAGTATTTTACAAAGACACCAAAATAAATATCGTGGACACTCCCGGACACGCGGACTTTGGTTCCGAGGTAGAGCGGGTACTGCGTTCCATTGATAGCGTACTCTTAGTGGTTGATGCTCAGGAAGGTCCAATGCCTCAGACTAGATTTGTTTTGAAAAAGTCATTGGAGCTGGGCTTAAAGCCGATAGTGGTGATAAATAAAATTGACAAGCCAGCCGCCAATCCCAATCTGGCGCACGAGCAGGTTTTTGATTTATTTTTGGATTTGGGAGCCACTGATGAGCAATTGGATTTTACGGCTGTTTATGCCATTGCCAAAAACGGCATGGCCAAAAGATATTTGACCGATGAAGACAAAGACATTAGCCCGCTTTTGGATGTCATACTAGAAAAAGTTCCAGCCGCTGATTCCAAAATTGATTTGCCTTTGCGTTTTCAATCTTTTAATCTAGCTTATGATAATTTTTTGGGACGCTTGGCTATTGGCCGGATTTATGAAGGAAGCATTAAAAGCAAAGATAATTTATTTTTGAAAAAAACCAACGGTGAAGCACAAAACAGCCGTGTGACCAAGCTTTTTACTTTTCACGGATTGGAAAGAAAAGAAACAGAAGAGGCCTTAGCTGGGGACATTGTCATGGTGGCTGGTTTTCCGGATATTGATATTGGCGAGACACTTTGTTCATCCGCCGAGCAAACTGCCTTGCCGGCTATTAATGTTGACGAGCCGACAATCTCCTTGGATTTTTTGGTCAACAGTTCTCCTTTTGCCGGTCGCGAAGGAAAATTTGTCACCAGCAAGCAACTTCGCGAGCGTCTGCAAAAAGAATTGGAAGTAAACGTTGGATTAAAAATTGATTTTACTAGCGATGCTTTCAAAGTTTACGGACGCGGTGAATTGCATGTGGCCATTCTCATTGAAACCATGCGTCGCGAGGGCTATGAAATACAAGTTTCCCAGCCGCAAGTAATTATTGAAGAGAAAGAGGGTAAAAAATTTGAACCATTTGAAGAAGTTACTGTTGATGTGCCGGAAAGCAGTTCGGGAATTGTCATGGAAAAAATTGGCAAGCGCAAAGGTATTACCACTGATATGAAAATGAACGGCAGTCAAATGCGCTTGATATTTGAGATGCCTACGCGCGGACTTTTGGGCTATCGTGGTGAATTTACTATTGATACCAGAGGCGAGGGCATACTTTGCTCACGCGTTATCGGCTATCGTCCTTATGTGGGAGAAATAAAAAAGCGCGATGTCGGTTCCATGGTTTCTATGGCTACTGGCAAAGCGTTGGGATTTTCTTTGTTCAATCTTCAGGAGCGTGGCGTGCTCTATATCGGCCCAGGAGTGGAAGTCTATGAAGGTATGGTCATTGGTAACACTTCCAAGGGTCTGGACATGATAGTCAATCCAACCAAAGGAAAACAATTGACCAATATGAGAAGTAAAGCCTCAGATGAAGCTATTGCTCTGACACCAGCCACTATTTTGAATATTGAAAAAGGATTGGAAGTTATTGCTGAGGATGAATATTTGGAAGTTACTCCGAAAAGCGTGAGACTGCGCAAGCAATCATTAACCGAAGTGGAAAGACGTAAAATCAGTCGTCGCGCCGCGGCTAGCGAAGAATAGAATTAAAAAAGGCAGAACAATCAGTTCTATCTTTTTTATTTAATCAAGCAAGACAATTCAAGTAAAAAATGATATTATTTAGGCATGGAGCAGAGTAATCAAAAATTCAAAATTCCCTCAGTCCGGGTCAATAAATATTGGGCAAAAAATAAAAAACTTCTACTGTTTTTAATTATAATTTTACTGATTGGTATTTATTTATTCTGGGCGCATTTTTTTATCTACTATCGTTTAGAACAAGCTGATTTAAGCCCCATTGATCGTCAGCCAACTTATATTATCGGTGACAATCAGGCAAACTCCTCTAATTTAGTTTATGTGGCTTTGGGCGATAGCTTAACGGCCGGCGTGGGAGCAAATAAATATGAAGAAGCTTATCCATATCTCTTAGCGGAAAAATTATCTAAAGACAAACAAGGCACAGTTAGCTTAAAAAATTTTTCCCAGCCCGGAGTTAAAACTAATCAGCTGATTGCTGGTCAACTTGATTCGGCTATTGATTCCCAGCCGGATATTATTAGCTTACTTATTGGCACTAATGATGTGCATGGCAATATAAGCGCTAGCGATTTTAAAAAAAATTATGAATATATCTTAACCCGGCTAACTAAGGAAACGTCAGCTAAGATTTATTTGCTTGGTCTGCCCAATGTTGGTAGCGACGGGTTATTGTGGCCACCTTATAATTATTATTTTAGACAAAAAACCCGAAACAATAATCAGATTATTCAAGCGCTGGCTGATAAATATGGCCTGACTTACATTGATTTGGAAAAAATCACTTTATCAGCAGTTGAAGAAACTTATTATTCAAAAGATTTATTTCATCCTTCTGCCTATGCTTATCAGCTTTGGGCGCAAATAATCTATGGCAATATTAGTAAATAGTCCAGTAATTTCGACTTACATTTTTATCATTATTTTTTTAGTGGTAGTTTTAGCGACGATTAGACGCAAAGGTACTCAAGAGTTTTTTTCCGCCACGGTTTCGCAAGAGCTAAAAGGCTTGGCGATTTTGATGATTGTTTTTGGCCATATTGGTTATTTTTTGGCTAATGATCATCGTTTTTTATTTCCCTTATCCATTAGCGCCGGCGTGGGAGTAAATTTATTCTTACTGCTATCTGGTTATGGTTTAGCCACTAGCTCATTTCGGCAGACTATTTCTATCAAACAATTTTACCAAAAACGCTTACTAAAATTATTTACTCCTTTTTGGTTAGTTTTAGTATTTTTTTTAGCGCTAGATTATTTTGTCTGGCGTCATACTTATAGTTGGGCTTATATTACTCGCTCGTTTTTAGGTTTATTTCCCAGCGCTGATTTATCAACTGATTTAAATTCACCACTCTGGTATTTTTCTCTTATTTTGTTTTATTATCTGATCTTCCCTTTATTTTTTTCCAAAAAATATTATTATTTGTCAGCTCTGCTAATCTATATTATTTCCTATGTATTATTGCGCAATGATCCGAGTTATTTTGTTAATGTAATCCATTTGTATAAAGTCCATTTATTAGCTTTTCCTTTGGGCCTGCTTTTGGGTGGTTTATATTTCAAGCGGAGCGCGCTAAACAAATTAATAAAAATCGTTAAAGATATTTTACATAAAACCAGCCCCAGCAGAATTATTAGTTATTATATTTTTTTCTTTACTCTACTATTAGTAGTTGGTTATACGGCCTATCATTCCAATGTTGATACTGAGCCACTTAAAGAACAACTGACTAGTTTGCTTACACTATTGGCGATTTTGATAGTTTTTTTAATTAAAAAATTTGATTTAAAATTATTTTCACTATTCGGCTGGTATTCCTATGAAATATATTTATTGCATTGGCCGATTCTTTATCGTTATGATTTATTTTATAAATACCTTCCCGCTTGGCTAGCGACTATTTTATATTTAATTTTATTTATTATTCTCAGCTGGCTCTTAAAAAGAGTTTCTAGTTTATTTGTTTATAAAAGTAAAGGTTGACATTTCAAGATTTACGTGTTATAATCAATTTCCTATCAATAAACGTCTTAAAAAGTGGCGTTTTTTGTTAGGATAAAGGTCGTTATTTAATAAACCCATTAACAACCACCCCTATGATCTTATTTTTCATCGGAGTTGTCGAGATGGTGATAATTTCCACTTGGACCAAAGCGGTAACAGAAACCAAAGTTATATTTAGTGGTATAGTTACCTTGGTCAATGTCTTTATCTGGTATTATGTTTTAGAAACTGTGATAAATGACATTACCAATACCCAAGTGATTATCCAATACGCTTCGGGCTGCGCTTTGGGCACGATGCTCTCTACAGCCTATTTTAGCCGACAAGCCAGCAAAAAGAAAAAATTAGTCGGCCAAAGCTAATCATTAATACAAAAAGATGGATAAGGACAATCCCGATCATCTTGACAAGCAAGAATCAAATTAAAAACACCCTTTTGCCAATTTCGCCTGAGGGTGTTTTTATTTTTTAGTTTGACACAGTTAGATAATTTCATCATATTGTATGATGGTTGTAGGATAAAATATATGAATTTATTTTGTTAATTCTAATATAAAACATTATAAATTGATTATCTAACTGGGTTGACTTTTGTGAGGCAAAATAGGATAATAAGGGAAGTAAAAACAGGCAAATTTATTAATTTTTAATTTGCCTAAAATTATGAAAGCAAAAGAAAAGAAAAAAACAACAAAAATAGGGGAAATTGTGATTTACCGCAGTCAGAACAAATCAATTGCGGTAGAAGCACAACTAAAAAAGGAAACAATTTGGCTAAATTTAAATCAAATTGCTGATCTTTTTGGGCGTGATAAATCTGTTATTTCTCGTCATATACGCAATATTTTTAAAGAAGAAGAGTTGCGTCGGGGTTCAGTTGTTGCATTTTTTGCAACAACTGCCAGTGATGGGAAAACGTATCAGGTAGAGTATTTTAATCTCGATATTATCTTATCGGTCGGGTATCGGGTAAATTCTAAAACTGCTACCAAATTCCGCCAATGGGCTACAAAAACTTTAAGTGAGCATATTATTAAGGGCTATACAGTCAATAAACAGCGTTTGCCACAGCTAGAAAATAAACAGCTAAATGAGTTAGAACAGACCGTGAGTTTAATCAAAAAGACATTGCAGACTCGTCAATTATCAAGTACGGAAGAACGTGGTTTATTGCAGGTAGTTACAGATTATGCCAATACTTGGGTGTTGTTGCAAAAGTATGATGAGTCTAAACTTTCTTTGCCAACCAAGACTCAAAGTGTAAAATCTAAATTAAATTATATTTTAGTAAATCAAGCTATCCAAGAATTAAAAAATAACTTACTTACTAAAAAACAGGCCTCTGATATTTTTGGCAGAGAGCGGGAGCATGGTTTAGAAGCAATTATAGCCGGTCTAGAGCAGTCATTTGGTGGTAAAAAACTTTATCCTAGTGTCGAGCAACAAGCCGCTCATCTTTTATATTTTATCATCAAAGATCACCCCTTTGTTGATGGTAATAAACGTATTGCCTCATTTTTGTTTATTTTATTTTTAGCGCGCAATAAGTCGTTGTTCAAGAGTAATGGGGAAAAGAAAATCAATGATCACGCTTTAGTGGCCTTAGCTTTACTAATTGCCGAAAGTGAAGCTAAACAAAAAGATGTTATGGTAAAATTAATCATGAATTTTTTAGTGTAAAAAAATAACCAAAAGCGTGAAAAATTATTATACAAAAAAAGAGAATAAAAGAAAAAGCTCTCTTTGGGGCTAACCCCTTCGAGAACTTTTTCGTCGTGATTTTATTGGAAATATAGGATAATAGTAATAATTTGTAAAAAAATAGTGAATTAATGGCAAATATTATGTATATTCACTAAATATTGACAAATTTACGTAAATAAGATATAATGCCTATATAATATTAAAAAACAATATGGCCACAACCAAACCCATAAAAGATAGGCTTACTACTCTAAAAAGCGAATTTGATTCCCTGCGTCAAGGCAAAGAGTCATTGATAGCAATAATTGATGAGTCTGAGTTACCAGAAAGTGTTTATAATTCCAACGCAATTGAAAATTCTACTCTTACACTTAGAGAAACCGAAAAAATACTTTTGGATATGGAAGTCTCTCGTGATGTTTCTGTGCGTGAAGTATACGAGGCAAAAAATTTAGCCAGAGTAATTAGCTATATCCGTAATAAATGCCAAGAAACAGAAATCAACAAAGAGTTAATTTTACTCTTACATCAAATGCTGATTGGCGACATCAATGACAAGATCGCCGGACGCTTTAGAAAACTTGGCGAATATGTTCGCGTTGGTACCTATATTGCTCCAGCCCCAGAACACGTCGAACGGATGATTGAGACTATAATACTTGAATATACCAGCAACTTATCAAATTATTTCTTAGATAAGGTTGCTAAGTTTCATCTGGATTTTGAAAATATCCATCCGTTTAATGATGGGAATGGCCGAATTGGTCGCACCCTCGCTTGTTTTCAGCTTCAGCGTCTTGGCTTTCCAGTAATTACCATCCGTGATAAGGAAAAGAAAGGATACTACAAAGCTTTTGTAGATTATCGAGATGGAAAAAATACCAAGGCAATGGAGAAAGTCTTTGCCTTGGCTTTAATGGAATCACTGCATAAAAGAATTACCTATCTCAAGGGCCAGAAAGTAATAACTTTATCTGAATATACAAAAATTCATCGCCTATCTGCATCGGCAATTACTAACGCCGCTCGTCGCCAAAACATTCCTGCTTTCCGAGAAAATGGTGTTTGGAAAATTGGTGAAGATTTTGAATATAAAAGCAAAGCCAAAAAATAAATAATTTTATGAAAACTTTAGCAGAACTAACAGAAAAAATCATTGCTTTTCGCGATGCCCGTGATTGGCAACAATTCCATAATCACAAAGATACAGCTATTTCTTTGCTTTTGGAAGCGGCGGAAGTTTTGGAGCATTTTCAGTGGAAGAGCAAAGAGGAAATTGATGACTATGTCAAAAGCCACAAAGAGCATGTTGGTGAAGAACTGGCCGATGTTTTGTATTGGGTTTTGCTAATGAGTCATGATTTGAATCTAGATATTGTGGGCGCTTTTGAAAAAAAGATGGAGCAAAATGAGAAAAAATATCCGGTGGAAAAAGCAAAAGGCAGGCACGAGAAGTATAATAGGTTATAATATCAGTGAGTTTTTGGGCTTTAAAAACACCTAAAATAATGGGTGTTTTTTAGTTTGACCCAGTTAGATAATTTCATCATATTGTATGGTGGTTGTAATATAAAATATATGAATTTATTTTGTTAATTCTAATATAAAACATTATAAATTGATTATCTAACTGGGTTGACTTTTGCTGGTATAAATGGGAAAATAAAATTAGGTTTTTAGCTAAATAATGCTAAGGAAAAATATGTTGCCAAAAATATACCCCAAAAATTTAGTTGCCGGCGATGAAATTAGAATCATTGCGCCAGCTTGCTCACTGGCTTTATTATCCAAAGAATGCCAAAAAATAGCCAATGACAGGCTAGCAAACTTGGTTTTGAAAGTAAGCTTTGGTCAGCATGTAGCTGAAAGCGATGATTTTGTGTCTACTAGCATTGAAGCTCGCGTGGCTGATATTCATGAAGCTTTTGCTGACAAAAACGTCAAAGCAATTATTACTGTTATTGGTGGTTTCAACAGCAACCAGCTGTTAAAATATTTAGATTGGGATTTGATAAAAAATAATCCAAAAATATTTTGCGGTTATTCGGATATTACTGTTTTAAATAATGCCATTTTGGCCAAAACCGGTTTGGTGTCTTATTACGGTCCGTATTATTCCAGCTTTGGCCAAAAATTATATTTTGATTATACTCTTGATTATTTTAAAAAATGTTTATTTCATTTAGACCCTTTTGAAATAAAAGCCAGCGACAAGTGGAGCGATGACGAGTGGTATATTGATCAAGACAAAAGAAACCTACTAGACAATCCCAGCCTGTTATTTATCAATGCCGGTCAAGCTAGGGGTACAATTATTGGAGGAAATCTTTGCACTCTCAACCTCTTGCAAGGCACAGAATATTTTCCTAGTTTAGAAAACTCAATTTTATTTTTAGAAGACGATGATGAGTCTCAGGCCGTTAATTTTGACCGTGATTTGCAGTCGCTTATTCACTTGCCGGACTTTCAAGGCGTTCGGGCTATAGTAATCGGCAGATTTCAAAAGGCGAGTGGTATTAGCGATGATTTGCTGATGAAAATTATCAAAAGCAAAAAAGAGCTGGCCAATATACCAGTTATTGCCAATGTTGATTTTGGCCACACTGATCCTAAGATTACTTTTCCGGTGGGTGGTGAGGCAAGTTTAATAGCCGATCCCAAAAAAATTAAGCTGGAAATAATAAAACATTAACTTAAAAAGCCGTCCTAATTGGGCGGTTTTTAGTTTGACCCAGTTAGATAATTTCATCATATTGTATGGTGGTTGTAAGATAAAATATATGAATTTATTTTGTTAATTCTAATATAAAACATTATAAATTGATTATCTAACTGGGTTGACTTTTGCTGGTATAAATGGGAAAATATAAGTGGTTTTAAGTAAAAAATATATGCCAAATAAGTCTTATAATTACATTTTTATTGATGAGTCCGGTGATCCGGGTAAGCCTTATAAATTGGACTCAAGCTTTAATAAAATACCCACTGGCGCTAGCATGTTTTATATACTATCGGCCTTATGCGTTGACTCCCAGAAATTATTTGCCATGGAAGATATGGTCTTGGCAGTTAAAAAAGAATTTGGCTATAAAAAGGAGATAAAAAGTACCGAAATATCGCTCCCTTTGTATAAAAAATTACTTAATATTATTAATCTGTTAGATATCAACGTGTATTATAGATTAGTAAATAAAACTACCTACTAAGGTAATTTTGCTGTTTCTGGTGATAAAAGATTAAATAATGTATTTGATGAATATATTTTATTCAAGTTAGCTAAATTATCTATCAAGTTCAGTAGTTTT
>JAUYFP010000104.1 GCA_030690875.1 bacterium
TTATTTATACTTTGCTTTTATCATTAATAATTAAAATTTTCTAATGTTTTATCCTGTAATTTTATCCGGAGGATTGGGCACCAGACTTTGGCCAATATCCAGCAAAAATAATCCTAAACAATTTAAGGCTCTCCTAGGGCAAAAAACCTTATTACAAACCACTTATGATCGGGTTTTAGCTGGCTTTGCCAAAGAGCAGATTTTTGTAGTTACTACTACAAATTTGGTTCATTCAGTCAAAGAGCAAATAAAAATTGAGCAAAATAATATTATTGTTGAACCCCAAGCCAAAGGAACAGCCTTAGCTGTAGGCTTGGCGGCTTTAAATATTTTCAATTTAGATAAGTCAGCTCTTATTGTTACTATCAATAGTGACCAGTATATCAAAGAAGAACAAAAATATTTGGAATTTATCAAAATGGCTGGCGAAGTTGTAGAAAAAAATCCTGATAAAATGGTTTTGATCGGCATTAAACCAAATTATCCGGAAACTGGCTATGGCTATATTGAGTTTGGTAAAATGACCGAAGATAAGCAGGTTTTTGAAGTTAAGTCTTTTAAAGAAAAGCCCGACTTTAATACGGCTAAAAAATATTTGGCATCAGGAAATTATCTTTGGAATCCGGCTTTTTTTGTGTTTAAAGCCGAGAGCTTGTTGAGTTGGTATAAGGAATTTTTGCCAGCTACTTATAAAATTTTACAAAGTATTTCTCAAGATAATTCTGAGGCCAATTTGGCAAAAAGTTACGCCTTGGCGGAAAATATTTCCATTGACTACGGCTTGCTAGAAAAAATGTCCAATCGGCTAGTTATTCCGGCAGATATTTGTTGGGCGGATATTGGCTCTTGGCGCAGTTTGAGGGACATACAGCTAAAAGACAGTGATGCTAATGTCAGCAATACTAAAAATGTTTTATTGGACAGTAAGCGAAATTTGTTTTATAGTTTTAGTGGCAAATTGATAGCGGCCATTGGCGTAGAGGATTTGGTTTTGGTAGAAACAGATGAAGTTATACTCTTGTGTCCGGCTGAAAAATCGCAGGAAGTAAAAAATATTTTAGAAAAAATAAAAGGCACGGATTTAGAAAAATATTTATAAAAAATAATTATAAAATGATTAAAATAATTATAAAATTAATTTTGCTTTTGGCCTTTGTTTTTTTCTTTGGCTTTGTTTTTTATGTTTTTAGCGGTAATGGACAGTCGGAAAGTAATTTTATCATTGAGGAAGGCCAGAGTGTCAACCAAATAAGCAAAAATCTTTACGAGAAAAAGCTGATTAAAAGCAAATTTGTTTTTGAAACTTGGCTCTGGCTGAAAAAATCCGAAGACAAAGTCGTGGCTGGTGTTTATAATCTGCCGGCCGGTATTTCTACTCGCCATTTAAGCAATTTATTGCTTTTGGGTCCGGGCAATTCCCAGCAGTCAATTACTCTCATAGAAGGCTGGACCAGACAAATGATGGCTGATTATCTGGCAAAAAATTCTTTATCCGATGATGAGTTTATGAGTTTGAGCGCTAGTAAAAAAGATTGGCAAGATGATTATGATTTTTTGCTTGACGCGCCAGAATCGGCCAGCTTGGAAGGTTATATTTTTCCGGACACTTATTATATTGACAGCCAAAAGGGTGTGGAGAGTTTGATTATAAAAAGTTTGAATAATTTTGATCAGAAATTGAGCGAGGATATCCGCCAAGAAATAAGCAATCAAGGAAAAACTATTTTTGAAGTAATTACTTTAGCTTCCATTGTAGAAAGAGAAGTGCCAAGTTTGTCTGACAAAAAGAAAGTCGCTGATATTTTTTTGAAAAGATTATCTGCTGACATTGGTCTGCAATCCGACGCTACTATAAATTATATTACTGGCAAAGGTTTGGTTCAGCCATCTTATGCTGATTTGCAAATTGATTCACCTTATAATACTTATAAATACCGTGGCTTGCCACCCGGACCAATTGCCAATCCCGGTCTTGATAGTATTATTGCCGTAGTTTATCCGGCCAGCAATCCTTATTATTATTTTTTGACGACTAAAGACGGCGAAGTTATTTATGGCCGGACTTACGAGGAGCATTTGGCCAATAAGGAAAAATATTTGGATTAGTTTATTTTATAATAATTCGCCCATTTCAGTTTCTTATAAGAGCTTGGGGTGGGTTTTTATATTTGACATTTTTTAGATTATGTGGTATAGTTAAATGTTTTAAGTGGAGCTTTGGAATGCACCTGATTTCCTTGAAGGAGGAGAGTCATGAAACGCACGATTTTTATTCTGCTCGCCATGTTGTTCCTTGGCATTTTTAACTCCAATCTGGTCTTGGCTCACAGCCAAGGCCGGCCGATTGTCAGGGACTGGGGCGAGTGGAATCTGAGAGCAAAACTCTTGGTTCACAACTCGCTGGCCATAGGGAGCGGTCTGGAGCGGCGATACCACATCGTCATTCCTGACGCTTTCAATAGCTTGGATTGCAAAGGCTTTGTCGGCCTGAACATGCAGGCAGAAGCCTTTGGCCTAGAGCCGGCTCTGGGTTGGGATTTTGGCGTAGGGGAGCTTATAACTTCCCTGCGTTGGTCTCTGGAGACCGAGTCTTTCTACCATTGGGCTGATATTGAGTATCAGCCGGAATCAGAGCAGGTCTACGGATTTGCTCAATTCCAGAAGTTGGTAAACCGTGGCTTTGATTATGGAATTGAAGCTGACGGTTTTCTTACTAATAGTGGTCTTGAAGAATGGGGATTTGGTCCTAATGCGCGTTTTCATATGCGCGCCGCATATCACCACGAAGCCAAGATGGACATCGAATTCGCCATTTACCTTCGTCAGCTGGAGGATGATTGGAGGCCGGAGATCTATGTCCGTTTCCATTTCATCCCTAAGTTGGAGGATTTCTAGACAAGGGCTCGGAAAATAGCTAAACCTAGCGTTTTCCGAGCCCCAATTTATTTACTATATATATATTATAGTTGATCTCTTTTCTTGACAAGTTTTAAATATTGCTATATAATATCGGCACAATCAAAAAACACCGTAGATAGCAGGTTTCTAGCCCCAAGCTAAGATATAAATCCTGCCGAGGTAGACAAAAGTAAAATCAATTTGATTTTCTGTAAATCTGCGGTTAATATCGCATTTTTTTATTAAATAAGTTTAAATAATAGTAAAAAATAAAAAGTATAAAGTATAAGTGTTGGTTAGATGTTTTTTGTACAAACTTGTCACTTTATCGCCCATAGGGTGACCACCCGCCCATTCGGGCCTGAGCCCCTCGGGGCCGAAGGCTGGGTGGAACTTGTAACTTTTAACTTGAAACTAAAATCATATGCCAAAAACTAAAGATCAGAAAGAACAAATTTTAAAAAGTTTAAAAGATAAATTAGCCATTAGCAAATCAGTAGTTTTTAGTTCAGATAAAGGTTTGGATGTCAAAACTATTGAAAGGTTGCGAAATGAGCTCAAAGGCAATGGCGCTGAGTACATGGTTGCCAAAAAGACTTTGTTAAAATTAGCCACCAAGGAATTAGGCGAGAGTGATGATTTGGAAAATCTTGACGGTTCAGTAGCTTTGACTTTTTCTTATGAAGATGAAGTTGCCGGCGCCAGAATTTTGAATAAATACGCCAAAGAAAATGAAAACCTAAAATTAGGTGGTGGTATTTTGGAGAATAAAGTAATTTTGGCTGAGATGGTGAATCGTTTGGCGCAGTTACCGACTAGAGCAGTTCTTTTGGCTAAATTAGTTGGCTCATTAAATAGCCCAATATCCGGTATGGTCGGCGTTTTATCGGGTAATTTGAGAAATTTAGTGGGAGTGTTAAATGCTATTAAAGAAAAGAAAGTATAATTTATATAATTTAATTAAGGAAATCAAAAAAATATGTCAGAAGAGAAAAAAGAAGTGAAGGTTCCTGAAAAGTTTTCAAAATTGGTAAGCGAAATTGAAAAAATGTCAGTTTTGGACTTATCAGAACTAGTTTCCATTTTGGAAGATAAATTTGGTGTGACTGCCGCCGCTCCAATGGCGATGGCCGCTATGCCAGCCGCTGCCCAAGCTGCTGCTGAAGAAAAAACCAGTTTTAGCGTAGAGCTTAGCTCAGCTGGTAGCAACAAAATTGGCGTTATTAAAGTTATTAGAGAAATAACCCAATTGGGATTAAAAGAAGCCAAAGACATGGTTGATGGCGCTCCAAAATTGGTCAAAGAAAATGTAGCCAAAGAAGAGGCCGAAACTATCAAGAAAAAACTTGAAGAAGCCGGTGCTACTGTTATTCTAAAATAATTTATTATCCAAAAAAACGACCTTCGAGGTTGCTTCAACCTCGAAGGTCGTTTTTGTTTGCTATTCGTTTATAGCCAATAGATAAACATGAGCTCCGTTTAAGAGATAAATAGCTTTCTCAGCTGG
>JAUYFP010000009.1 GCA_030690875.1 bacterium
AGAGCCAACCCAATAATCCGGTTAGATGAGGATCTTGAGTATCCACCAAATCATAATTATTTTTTCTCATCAGCTTTTTGGCTAAAATCCAAGCTCGCCATAAAGACGAAAGTTTGTTGCCTACTCCATAAGCGAGACAATTATCTGCCAATGCATTACTGGAATTATCAGCCCAACCAAAAACAATAATATCCAAACGTTTGAGATTTTTGGCATACTCTCTATGGCGAAAAAGCACATCACCACTACTACCGACTTTTAGAAGCCCGGCGTCAAAACTAATCATCAAAATTGATTTGTCTGATAAATTGCTCATATTATTTGGACACATACCTTTTGGCTAATTTAAACTCCAAAGGAAAAGCAAAAAATCTCAGTTTCCATCTTATTTTGCATAAAACAACAAAAGCCAGCTTAACAAATTTCTGGGCTTTGACGCTAGAACCCATGGCGCTTTTAATGCTGTGCGCGCCAAATCTGACATAGGCCTCCATTGACTCCACAAAATCCTTATGTTTCACCCAAGGAAAATTTTGAACCGTCAAATAATTCAATTCATTGGCAACCAACTCCGACCATTGCTCTAAATTTTCTGGCGCCTTCCAACCGGAATTTAAGCATTCATCATAGAGCTCAGACCCGGGATAAGGACGAAAAGCTTGCGGACCTAAAATTTGCACTTGATCGCCCAGTTTAAGCAAATCATCAATCAAATCAAGCGTCTCCATCATTTCTGACTTTTCTTCACCCGGCAAGCCAATCATAAATGAATACTGAGGAATAATACCATGACGCACGCACATTTTGGCGGAATTCAAAATATCTTCTGGGGATATAAACTTTTTTATTTTTTTCAAAATGCGCGGACAGCCAGACTCAGCGCCAAAAGATAATAAATAGCAACCACTGGCTTTAAGCTTAGCCATAAACTCATCATCAATCATGCCTTCTCTAATATAATTAGCCCGCACAGTTGTTTCCCAGGGCATACACAAATTTTTTTCTAACATGCCATCAATAATTGCCTTAGCTCTATTAATATCCACAAAAAAGTTTTCATCCCAAAAGCGAAGTTTTTTGCCTTGAAAATATTTTTTACTCTTGATAATTTCTAAATCCTTCAACACTTGTTCCACTGTTCTGGGTCGCCATTTTAATTTTAAAATAGCATTAATACAAAAAGTGCATAAGTGCGGACAACCACGGGAAGTCAAAGACGGAATATAAGCCAGATTATTTAATACTTCTTGATTAATCAAATTCCAATTAAACAAAGGCATCTTAGCCGGATCATGCAAAGGACGACTAGAATTAATTTTAATATTCTCCTGATCTTTATAAATAATTCCTTGAATGTCTGATAATTGCTTGCGGCTAATAATATCATAAAAGGTTTCTTCGCCTTCGCCTACGCAGACAATATCAATCAAAGGAGAATGAATACTCTGCTCTTTAAAAAAAGTCGGATGCGGTCCGCCCCAAACTATTGTGCAACGCGGATTCACCTCTTTGATTAATTGGGAAATTTTTAAAGCATCAGGAATCTGGGTAGTCATTACGGAAATACCAGCGAAATCACAATCTTTGGCAGAAATTTTAATTTTATCTAAATAATCTTTTTCCCTAACGCCGTCGATAATTTCTATTTCTTCTCCCTTACTATCCACAAAAGAAGCAATACTTAACAAAGCAACCGAAACAGAACTGTCATAATTCTCTTTGGCAATATTGAAAGCTGGATTGATTAATAGTACTTTACTCATCCCGTTAGAAATTTACCTTATTAAAACCAAGGTGAAATAAATATATTAACTTATTCTCTATACTTATCTTTATCTTCGTTATGGAAAAAATTAATTTGATTATTATATTATACATAAATATCTAAATTAATGCTTTTTTGTGAATTTCTAACGGGACTCATTCTAGGTCTCTTTTAATAATTTAACTGTTTCACTTATAATGTTATCCCAATTAAACTTAGGTAAAACTTTTGTGGCCTCATTAGCCAAATTAGTAGCCAAACGTTCGTCGCTTAACATTTTTATAACTGCGTCTATTAATTCTGCTTGATTATTATAGCTAATTAACAGACCATTTTTATTATTTTCAATAACTTCCGGATTGCCACCAACATCAGTGGTAATAATCGGCGCGCCGGCTTTGATGGCTTCTAATAATGTATGCGACAAACCTTCATAATTGGTGTTAAGAATAAATAAATTTGCGGCCTTAAAATAATTAATTACTTCGCTGTGCTTAATTATACCTAGAAAATAAACATTACTAGCTAGCCCTAATTTATCCGCTAAATTTTTTAAATTTTCCATTTCCGGACCATCACCTAAAATAAGAAAATTGACATCGCCAATTTTTTGCCTAATATTAGGCAAAGATTTAATAATACCATCAATTCCTTTCCAAGAAGTAAGCCGGCAAGCACTAACAATTAATTTGGCATTTTGGCCATACTGCTTTTTAATTTGCTCCACTTTATCCAAATCAACAGTATTGTCTTTGATAAAATCTATGGAATTATAAATAATCTTTATTTTGTTTTTATCAACGCCAATTTTTTGAGCGACCATAGCCATAAAATGGCTGACGGCAATAACCTTATTTGCGCTAACTAAAATCTTCTGTCGCCTCTTTTTTAGTCTGGCAATCTTGCTGTTATAAACTTTGTCCTGAAAATCAATAATATAATCCTGCGTCCAACCACGAGCCACAGCCATTTCCCAAGCGCCATCGCCAGCAAAACGCACAATATATTTTTTACCAGTAATTTTTTTGATTAAATAGGCAAAATAGCCGACGCTATAAGTATCGGTAACATAAACCAAATCTGCCTGGCGTGACAATTTAAACATCTGCCACAAATATTGCCAACGGCTAAAAAACTTACTTTTTACAATCCTAAATATTTCGTCAGTGTCACCGGAATGCTCTTTAACACTGGAATAGGTAATTATCTGTATGTTAAAACCCTTCTCTTTTAAAGAATTAGCCAAAGCCTCTAAAATTGTAGCCGGACCTCCTATGTCCGGTGGATATATTCCAGTTGCAATTAATACTTTCATAAGTTATCCCTCTACCATTTTATTAAACATCTGTTTCATTTGTTGGGCGATAATATCCCAAGAATATTTTTTTATTATTAAATCTTTTCCTTGACTAGCAAGTTTATTATAAAGCTCTTTGTCTTTAAGCAATTTCTCAATAGCCAAAGCAATATTCGCTGGATTTGGTGTTTCACAAAATAATCCGCTTTCTCCATCAACTAAAAAATCTGGAATATTACCACTAGTAGCGATAATCGGCGCGCCTAAGGCCATAGCTTCCAAAAAATAACTGCCAAAGCCCTCAACAACAGATGGGCCACAAAAAATATCCGCCATTTCTATGTAAGAAGCTAATTCTTTATAATCAGCATAAGCTATAAATAAAACCTTATCTTCCACACCTTGCTCTCTGACTAATTGTCTTAGGTTTTTTTCATTCAATTCAGCGCCTAAAATAACCAGTTTAGCGGCTATGCCTATTTTATAAACCAGAAAATTCATCGCCTTTATCAGATCGATTGCGCTATTTTCTAAAACCGCAGTGGCAACAGTAATAATTACCATTTCATCAGTGGAAATGCCTAACTCTTTTTTTATTTCTTGCTTAAGCTCACTGTTTAAACTATTTTTATAAATATTCAAATCAATACCCTCTGGCAATAAAATTATCTCGCCATGATTGCCTAGACCACGCGAATATTTGCCAAGCCGTTTACTAATTGCCTGTGTCAATTTTGGCTGACAATAAATTTGTTTGTATAAAGGATTGAAAAAACGAATATACTTCTCGATAGAATTTTTACTCGCCCGGCTATAAAGAGTGAAAAGATAAGGCGTCTTTGTTTTATATTTAAAAAACAAAGCGGCCAGTCCGGCGTAATAGCTACCGATACTCCAAACGAAATCAAATTTAATATTTTTATGCAATATTAAAGCATAAGAAGCGGCTCGAAAGGGATAAAGATATTTGTCCAATTTTTTGCCCTGGCCCAGCCGGCGAACATTAATATTAGCGATTTTTTCCTCATTAAGCTCCTCTGCCTTAAATTTATTAGTGACCAGATAATACTCATTTTCCGGCAAACGATCAGTGATTTCTTTTATAGATAACCCAAAACCACTAAAAGGCTGGTAAACAGCGGAAAAAATTAATATCTTCTTTTCTCGTTCTGCAACAGACATATAAACCGGCCTTAAATTTATAATCTTTGGCTAAGTCCAGCTAAAAATAGCGCCAAAGCGCATAACTAAGACCCTTGCTTTTAATTGTTTAATTCTATAAAATTATAACAGGATTTATCAAATAAATCAATTAGTAGATAAGCTAATATTAGCCAAAAAATAAAATGGAAAATAAGCTAAAAAGCAAAAAAATCCTCTATATTATAACCCAAACCCAGTGGGGCGGAGCGCAAAAATATATTTTGGATCTGGCTCAGTATTTTGGCCAAGCTAATGAAGTTCATATTGCTTATGGAGAAATAAAAAATCCTGACCCTTACTTTTTATCCGAATGCCAAAAATTAAATATCAAAACCATCGCCATACCCTATTTAATAAGAAATATTGACTTGGGCAAAGATTACTTGGCTATTATTGAAATCGCTAAATTATTAAACAAGGAAAACTACGACCTAATTCATTTAAACAGCTCCAAGATGGGATTGCTAGGCAGTTTAGCAGCTAAATATTACGCCCTTAATCTCTTAAATACAAAAGTTAGAATTGTCTATACGGCGCATGGTTTTGTTTTCAACGAGCCATTGTCAAAACTAAGAAAAAAAATATATAAAATTTCCGAAACTATATCAACCAGCATTCAAAATGCTGTCATCGCCGTATCGGAAGCTGACCGACAAAGCGCTATTAAACATAAAATTACTAGCGAGCGTAAAATATTTACCATTCACAACGGTCTAGACTTTGACAAATATAACTTTTACGAAAAAGAAAAAGCTTTGACAGAGCTAGGACTTGATAAAAATAAAAAATACTTCGGCACTATTGCTGGTTTTTATGAAACTAAAGGCTATACTTATTTAATAGATGCCATAAAAGAATTAAAAAATAATCAGTGGCCAGAATTTACCAAATATTTTTGGATATTTATGGGAGATGGCCCGATAAAAGAAAAAATAAGCAAACAAATACTGGAAGCTGGTTTAGAAGATAAAATAAAAATTATTGATTCACAAAATGATGCTTTTAAATATCTCAAAGCTTTTGAAATTTTTATACTCCCTTCAGTTAAAGAGGGACTACCTTATACTATATTAGAAGCTGGTTTAGCCCAAGTACCAGTCATTACTACTCATGTAGGCGGCATACCGGAAATAATTACTGACCAAAAAAATGGCATTTTAGTTGCTCCGGCTAATCCTCTAGCTCTGGCTGAGGCAATCAAAAAACTAGCTGAGGATAATCAGCTAGCTAAAATATTGGCCCAAAGTAATTATGAAAATATAAAAAATAATTTTTCTCTGGAAAAAACTATTCAGAAAACAGAGGAACTATATTTAAAACTATTTTAAAGTCCTAAAGAATCCTTTAACTGATCAGCTCTATCTGGGCTGATTTTTTGTAGATTGCTAAAATAAAATGAGACTTTAACTGAATCGCCAAAATTATTATAATAGATTATTAAATTTTCAATAAAAACAGGATTATCTGGATAATCAAGTAGTTTTTTTTCCAATAAGTCTATCGCTTCTTGGGTTTGGGCCAATCTAAAATAAGCATCAGCAAATTTTAGATAATACCTTTCAGCATAAACTTGTTTGATATCAAACGCGTCTTTGCTCGCGCCGCTATTAAATTTATAAATACTGTCAAAATTATCAGCAAATTCCGCCAACAAATTCCTAACTGAATCTAAATCTTTGATAAAGACATAAGAAGTAAAAAGGTCGAAGTACGAATCAAAATTGTAAGGCGAAATTTCTTTGGCTTTTTCAAATAATACTATGGCCTTGTCATATTGTCCGCTATAAAAATAACTTTGGGCTAAACTGGTATAAAGTGGCGTTCTATTGGGGCTAAGTATAAAGGCTTTTTCCGCCAAAATAGCGTTTTTGGCCACATAATCAGGGCTTAAAAGAGAGGCCGAGCTATATAAACTCATCAAAAAACTATGCTGGCGAACATTATTTGGTTGTTCCTTAATACTTTTAAGAAGTTCATTTTCAGCCAGCGCTAAGGGCTTTATTTTATCCTTATAATTTACATTGGGATTAAGGATTAATTCCCTAACATGTTCAGACAAAACCTGCCGACCTTCAAATTTACCTAAATAATTAGAATTTATGTCAGCAATTAAATTTTGATAAGCAAACTCGTCATAGCCTTTAAAGGCATTGAGTCTAATATCTCTTAATTCTAACATTAAATACTGGTTGGCTCTCATTTGAGGAATATTTATAAAATAAGCGGACACCACAACTACCACAAATAAAATCATAGCTAGCAATAAATTGCCATTAGTTTTATTTTGTTTTTCTTCTTTTGGTTTTTCTCTTGCAGAAATAAAAATGGAAACAGCTAATAATAAAACAAATAATATATTACTATTCAAACTATCAAATACAAAAAAGTTTTGAAATAAATAAGCGGACACTAATGCTCCCAAAATAGCAATAGTTTTAAAATCTCTGGTTTTTTTATAATGACAGTACAAACTTTTTAAAATAAAAAAGAAAATTGCCAGATATGATAATAAAGCTAAAATCCCTCCGTCTATTAAATATTGAAGAAAAATATTATGTGGCCGATCAAACCAAATTTGCGATCCGCTATCTTTAAATATTTCCGACGGAAAATATTTATTAAAAACCACATAAAAATTTTCCTGACCATAGCCCAAAATTGGCTTGACTAAAAATCCTTTTATACTCAAGCGCCAAGTCAAAAGGCGTGATTCAGTAGTAACATCTGTTAAAGATATATTAGCAATTCGAGAAATGGTGCTTCTATTTTTTATCACTTTGGAATCTTTAAAAACAAAAATACCGACAATTGAAAAAATAAAAATGATAAATAAAAATATAATACTTAATTTTATTTTTTTGGAGACTGCCTTAGAAAAAATAAAAAATATAGATAAAATAAAAAAACTCATCAGCAGACCAATTAACACTCCCCTGGTCTGGGTGTTAAAAAGAGCGAAAAAATTTATTATTATGATAAACAAAAAATATAAACTACGGCTATAATTATTCAAACGCGCTTTTTTGGCTGAGCAAAAATTATTTATGTGAATAGATACTTGCGGAACAACTAAAAATAACAACAACCAAAAATTACTAGCTATTTGAGATAGTGGTCCACTATTTCCTTTTAGACGCGCGACCAATTCCATCAATATTAAAACAAAATCAAAAATATAAAAAAACCAAAGCTCAGTTTTCTTTAAATTTACGCTTTTTTTTGACCATAAATAAGCGGCAAAAAATAAATTAAAAAGATTATAAGTTGCCAAATAAATAGGGTTTCCCAGCATTGAAGAGGCTCTGGCTCCGGTACTAGATGGCAAAAATAAAGACAGGCCAAAATATTGACTCAGGGCAATAAAACTCACTAAAAATGAAGCAAAAATACTAATTCTCAGTAGATATTGCCATGATTTTTGACTCTTATAGACCCCTAAAATTACTACCAAAAAAGCCAGTAAATGATACCAGCTTATTAAGCCATCCATCCGCTCATAATTGCCCCAAAAGCTATACAAAAAATCGCCATTAACTAAACTGGAAATCGTTAAAATAGCAACTAAAATTATATAAAAATAAAATGATTTATTGACTAATGGCTTATATTTTTCTTTATTTCTAGCCCAAATTATCAGATACAAAGCAAAAGCCAAACTAACTAATAACCTAAAAATAAAATTCCTTGGCGTAATAAAAGGAAAATAATAGTTTGCATTGACAAGCAATGGCAGAAAAAAAATGCTAGGAACAATTATTCTGATTATTTTTTCTATCAAGCTGTCAAAATTGCGAGCTAGCATGATTATTTATTTTTTATTTTCATAATAACCACTTTTTACTCTAGCAACAAAAGTATTTACCTGTTCTATATACAGCTCACTAAAGTTCTTTATTTTTTCTGCTTCCTCAATCGCCAAATCATTTTGACCCAAGTTGGCATAAGAAAGCGCTTTACCTATATAATAATCGGGATTATCTGGATTAATTACCACTAACCAAGTATAAAATTTAAGCGACCAATCATAGTGTTCACCATGAACAGCTGAATTAACCAAGCGTAAAAGACTGGATTCGGTTTTATAATTGATATTCATCCTATCCATAATATCAAAATATTCTTGAATCTTATCAATTTCATCACTAACCAAAAGAGCCATTATCATATTAAGATACGATTCTGTAACATTATTATTTAAATCAATGGCCTTTTGAAAATTAGCCACCATTTTATCTTTGTATTCTTGGGCCTTGACGCTATCACCATTATCTGCCAGCCACTGATAAAGATATAAGTCTGCATAGCCCAACTCATAATAAATTTGCGGTCTAGTAGGACTATATTCCAGAGCTTTTTGACCCAATTCCTCTACTTTATATAATTTTGTCGGATCTAAAATATAAACATAGTTATAATGGCGCATTAAAAGAAGGTAAGCGGGCACATCTTTAGGATTGCCTTCTATTCTAGCGTTTAATTCTTTTTCCAGCCGATCTATATATTCACTAGACTCATAAGGAGTAAATTTTTTATTTATTATAAAACCCTGCAAAGCCTCAGCTGCTCTGAGGCGATACTCATTAGTACCAGAAGTATTCCTACCTATTACTTCAAAATAATTTTCCATAGAAGCAGACGGATCAGATTGCCCTAAACGCATAGCTGACACCAAATCAAGACTGGCTTTTGCTTCCTTGATATTGACTATATACATAATTGGAAAAATTGCTATAAACCAGACTATTAAAAAAGATAATAACGCTTTTTTATTGGCTAAATTATATTTTACCGGCGCATACTGGAAAGCTATAAAGGCAATTATTATGAGCAATGGCAAATAAGTAACCATGGCCTCAAAAACTAATAGCCCTTGAATAACAAAAGAAAATATGGCCAAAAATATAATTTGATCTTCAATAGAGCCAAAACTATTGCCTTCCTTGCCCTTAGCCCAAACACCTTGCTTAAAAACTGTCCACAAAGGCCATAAAATAAACAAAGTATATAAAATGAAACCAATAATTCCTCCAGCTATCAAATGATCAATAAAAATATTATGCGCCCGATCAAACCAAACTTGCGAGCCAGCATGAGAATAAATATCAGGATTAAAATACTGATTAAAAACTATGTAGAAATTTTCCTGCCCATAACCTAAGATCGGCTTAGCTAAAAATCCTTGCCAGGCCGAACCCCAAGCCATAAGTCTGGTTTGGGCTGTTCGCTCACTTAGCGATATACTGGTGATTCTCCTTAGACCAACATTATCTTGGACAAAAGCGCTGTCTTTATTGGTAAAAATCAAGCTACCGACAATGACAAAAATAATCCCAGCGG
>JAUYFP010000084.1 GCA_030690875.1 bacterium
TACTTGAAAAAGCCAAGGAAAGTGGTGTGGAATTTGAAAGTGATTATGAATGGGAAAAGTGGCGAGATGAGTCTGATCGCATCGATGCTATTAAAAGAGAACAATCACGAAATGAATATTTAGCAGACCAAGCAGCAAGAGAAGCGAGACTTGCTAAACTTAATGCAGAAACAGCTAAGCGAGAAAAAGATATAGAAGAAGCTGTTATCAGAAGTACAAATCAGAGACATGATTCCTTGGCAAGAATTGGGTTAACTCCAGATCAGATAATGCACAAATTTGATCTTGAAGAGACATTGGAAGGCCCTAATTTATCGGCGTTTGATAGAGAAGAAATAAAAACAGAACTTCGTATTTTAGAAAATTCAAGGGATGAAAATATCAGAAGATATAGTGGCACAGCACCAAAATCTCCATCTGGTGGTGGTATCAATAGACCAAGAAATGATTCTTATCCAAGAATGTAATTAGTCATCTACGATGGTATGTAGATTTATAGTTATATAAAGAAGCTTTAAATATTTTTTTAAAAAATCATAGATTTCTTTTGAAGGGATATCTTTACTTATACATCTCCCCGAATAATTCATCACCCAAATCGGCTTTTTGTTATAAAAAACTACTTCTTCTCCTGTAAATGGATCAAAACCATAATAACGATCTCTATAAGAAAAAAGGCCATCATTTAAAACCAGCTCCTTGGCTCCATCTGCTAGTCTTTTTTCTTCTTTTTCGCCAACAAGAGCATAGCTATTCTTTTTAGCTTTGGTTAAAAATATTTTGAATCCTTTCATGCTTTTATGATATCATATTTTACAATTTAATAAAAAACACCAATTTTATCATTAGTGTTTTTTGGCAGGGGAGGAAGTCCCGCTTCGCTTCGCTCAGGCGGGATCTTCGCTACGCTACGAGAATCTATATATTTGTAGAGGTTTTGCCTGCCCGCTATATACATTAGACATTAATTAAATATCATCGCTTGGCAGGGGAGGAAGGAATCGAACCCTCGCTAGAGGTTTTGGAGACCTCTGTACTACCACTATACTACTCCCCCTTGAAGACCAAATTATTTGGTCTCTTTATGCATAGTATGCTTTTTGCATTTCTTGCAATGTTTTTTCATTTCCAGTCTTTCCTTAACTGTTTTTTTATTGCGGTGACTTTGGTAATTGACAGTTTTACAGACTGAACATTCGAGTTTAGCTAAATTATCCTGTGGCATAAAATTATTTAATTATTTATTATATGAAAATTATTGTCCCTCAACTTATTATATTTAAGTATCATGCCCTTCGACTCACTTCACTCGCTTAGGGCACTCGATTCATAGTTATATAGGATGGTCGGAGGTGTTGATAAACACCGGAGACCACGAGTGAGACTTTTACGAAGTAAAAGGCGAATCGAGTGGAGCCGGGAAGAGGAATTGAACCCCCGACCCACGGTTTACAAAACCGTTGCTCTACCAACTGAGCTATCCCGGCATAATATTAAAATAAAATGTTCTTTGTGCTTATAGGTTTATGCCGCCTGTGGCGGCACCCCGCCATAGGCGGTGGCAAAACCGTTGCTCTACCAACTGAGCTATCCCGGCAAATTATTATTCATTTGAGTATAACGGGGTAAATTATAGGCAAAAATGGGCAAAATGTCAATTGCTGATAGTATTTAGTTGACAAAAGCCCATTTCTCAATTAGTCTAGCTCATTAAAGGCCTATTATTTAATCTGGCTTTTGCTATAATGAATTTATGAATTTCGATAAGCTATACAAAATTTTAGAAGGCCAGCCCAAGTATCGCGTTCAGCAGGTCAAAGAAGCGATATTTAAAAAATTGGCTAGTAATTGGTCTGAGGTTACTAACCTTTCCAAAGAGCTGAAAGAAAAACTAAATCAGGAATGCCCTTTGGAAATAAAGGGGCAGATTTTTAGTTCTCAAGCTAGCGAGTCCACTAAAGCGCTGATAACTTTGTCAGATGGTTTGAAAATTGAAACTGTGCTTTTAGGACACAAGGACGGACGCTTTACAGTTTGCGTATCCACCCAAGTTGGCTGTCCGCTGGATTGCAAATTTTGCGCTACTGGTAAAATGGGCTTGATTAGAAATCTTGAGTATGGCGAAATGATTAATCAAGTTTTATTTTTTTCCCGTTATCTCAAAAACAATGAACAAAGAGTTTCTAATGTTGTTTTTATGGGAATGGGCGAGCCATTTTTAAATTATGACAATGTAATGAAGGCCATTAAGTATCTTAATGAAGATTTGGAAATTGGCGCTAGGCGGATGTCCATCTCTACCAGCGGAGTTCTGCACGGCATCAAGAAATTTTCCAATGAAAAAATGCAGGTAAATTTGGCCATATCACTGCACGCGCCCAATGACAAATTACGCTCGGAGCTGATGCCCATCAATAAGCGTTTTCCTTTGGATAAGCTTTTCGCTGAAGTGGACGAATATATCAAAAAAACTGGCCGTCGGGTGATGTTTGAATATCTAATGATTAGAGGTGTAAATGATCAGCCCCATCACGCTCAGGAATTGGCTAAGCTAATGAAAAAATATCTTTATATGGTCAATCTTATTTCCTACAATCCGACTGGAGTTTTCAAAGCTTCCAAAACAGCCGACATTAGAAAATTTAAAGAAATTTTGGAAAGAGAAGGCGTGGCCGTAACTCAGCGTTATAGCTTTGGTCGAGACATAGAAGCGGCTTGCGGTCAGCTGACTACTGAGAATAAAAAATAATTTATCAAGCACCTTTTTATAGGGCATTAAATTTTGTGAAAAGGTGTGGGATTTATATAAATAAAAATCCTAGCCGACAAACGATTTGTAGTTAGGATTTTTTTGTATAAAAAAAGGGCCCGGCGTGACAGTATATTACTGTTCGTTTCGGGCCCGCCATAGGAGTGGGGACCAAGTCCGGGCGTTTTTTCGACGCCGTTTTTGTGGGCTGGCCTATTCCAAGGGACTGATTGGTTTTTGGCAACTTTCATGGAATTTGATTCACGGAGAACCCTTCCAACCAAAACGACAATTTTACCCCGACTACTCCTATGTAACTCGCGTAACTTAGAGAACAGATTTTAAGGCAAAATGAACAATATCATATTTTTTAAAATTTGTCAATAGCAGATAATACCAATAAAACTCTAAAATTTAGAATATTTTTTTAAAAAAAGAGGCCCCGTCGCGCAGATGCACGACGGGGCCGAAAGGTGTGGAGGCGAATATCAGGTCGAGAGGCCTGAGTAGGGTTGCGAGAATCAGACTGAGGCCTGCGGAGGGTTCAGGGATTCGTTGAGGGATCCAACGATCTCCATGAACATACGCGTGTTCCTGAGATCGTCGGAGGCGAACTCATCCAATTTGATGATCATAGCGGCCGCCAAGCGATGGCAGTTGCCATCGTCCATTTCTGTCAGCCTACCGGCTTCGTGGATGCTCGCGGGGAGCATCCTGTGAGCGGCAGTCAAGCGCCGTCCGTCATTGTGCCAAGTAGCAGTGAGCCTCTTTGGCCAACATTTCAACTTCCTCTTCGTTGATGGGGCGTTGACGGCTGGGAACTCCCAGCGTGGCGAGGAATTGAGCGAAAACAGCCGGTGGTAGTTGAAGACACATTTCGGACTCCTATTGTCCTTAGGTTTTTGTTTTGCTAGCTTGTAAGCTAGCGTTCATCCGTGAACTGTTAAAACCTCCTTTCTAAGTTGAGAGTGAAAAGGGCCGAGATTTATCTAAATAATGTAACCCAAAAACCATTTTTAGTCAAGGTGCCTGTAAAATTAACAGAAAATATGTTATAATTTACTTAATTAAACAAATTATGAAAAAATTATTTTTCCTTATTTTTTTATTTAGCTTTCCATTGTCTTCCCAGGCCGAGGCAATAACTGATACTGATAATGATGGTTTGTCAGATATAGATGAGCTAAATGTTTATTTTACTGATTATCAAAAAGTAGACACTGATGACGATGGTTACAATGACTCTGAGGAAATTCAGGCTGACTATTCACCCAGACATGGGGATAATAAAAAATTAATTCAAGTGGATTCTGATAGTGATTACCTCAATGATAAATGGGAGCTAATTTTAGGTACTGGTCTGATGAATCCTGATTCTGATGGCGACTTGTATCTTGACGGCACCGAAGTAGCCGCCAGCTATGACCCATTAGATCCTCAGCCAGCCACTTTGGAAAAAATAATTAAAGTTGATCTCAAAAAACAAAGCTTGGCTTATTATTTTGACAATAAGCTCTTTGATTCATTTTTGATATCTGGCGGGCTTTCTTATATGCCCACGCCCAAAGGCGAATTTAAAATTTTGGATAAAGTTCCAGTCAAACATTATGGCGGTACGGGTTTTGATTTTCCTAATACCAAATGGAATTTACATTTCACCACCAGAACTTACCGTTATTATATTCACGGCGCTTATTGGCATAACAATTTTGGTCATCCTATGAGCCATGGCTGTGTTAATGTGTCTTATGACAACATGGAAGCGCTTTACTGGTGGGCGCAGATTGGCACTAAGGTAGTAATAGAATAATCCCGCTCTTGGCCCTCCTTCGCCTCAGGCCCCAATGCTTGGACATTAGGGAAGGATAGTAAAGATTAACCAGCTTTAAATATAATAATATTATAGCTACGGAGGGCGGGACGAGGCAGGTGGGATCTTAGTAAATAAATAAACAAACCCCGATACTTAGCATTGGGGTATTTATAGTTCTTGACAAGAGCTTGGATTATTTTTTTGTTTTTTTATTAAATATAAACTGAGTTTGTTTGCCCAAAAGACTAAGAGCAGTTTTTCGGCCTTTGGCAGTCAGCTTTAGATGAGTGATAAATAATTTGTATTGAGTTTTTTCACCAAAACCGGTGGCTAGACCTTTGTTTATGATTCTTTCTAGACTTTTAGTTATTATTTTAGTTCGGATTTTAGTGTCAGGCGGAGTTTTTATTTTGTCGTAAAAT
>JAUYFP010000018.1 GCA_030690875.1 bacterium
TAGGTCCGCGTATGTCTATTAGTATTGGTTTGGCAATGAGGGACATTTTTTAAATTTTTATGGCCGATGAGAAAAACATCAATTTAATGCCAGAGGACTTGCGGTCCAGAGAAGAAGAAATAAGATCCGGAAAAAAGACGGGCTTTCATATTGATTTGGTAGTTCCTGAATGGCAAAAAGACAAGCATATGAGATATGTGTCTCGTGTTTCTTTTTGGGATAAAATAAAAAATATTTTCAAAAAACAACCGCATTTTGGCGAACCTTTAAAATCAGAACATAAACCGGAAATTCATCAAGACAGAAAAAAAGAAAGGGATTTTGATTTTAAAACTAGTAAGCCAGCAAATTTAAGAACAGAAATAGAAGAAATACATTTGCCTAAAAAAGAGCTTAGCGCTGACTTTAATAAAATAGAGCCAAAAAAATCAGCGCTGGATTTTTCTTTGCCAGCGAATCAAGCCATAGCGCCGGCGCCTAAGAAACCGTCTTTTTGGGATAAAATAAAAAATATTTTTTCTCGGAAAAAATCTCCAAAAATTGTTCAGCCAAAGCCAATTATTAAAATTAGCGATTCCATTTTGCTTAAAGGCCCGAATGGTAATGGTGGCCAGCCGAAAGCCACAGCATTGGTATCGCCAGATAAGCCCTTTGTTTTGGAAAAACTAACTGCAAGTCCAGAACCAGCTCCAATTAAATCAGCTGAACCGGTTTTGCCAGCTTTGCCTGATTTTAGTATTCCCGAGCTTAAAGTAGAGGCCAGTCCAGCGCCAAAAGTAGAGCCGAACAGGGAAGCAAAACCGGCCAAAGAAAAAAAAGAAGAAGCAAAGTTTCATCAGCCAGCGCCAACAGATAAATCAAGGTCAAATAATGGTGGCGCGGAAGTGGATTTGATACCAGCGGCCGCTCGCACTAGAAGCTGGCGTCAGGTGCTTGTCTTATTATTTAGCTCGCTAATTGGCTCAACAGTGATAGTGGGAGTATTTTACGGAATTTTATTTTTTCAGGAAAAAAATATTTATAATCAACAACAGCAAAAAATTCAGCAGATTTCTGATTTGGAAGTACAAATTCTTACTTATGAAGATTTGAATAAAGAAATTAGCGATTTAGGTCAAGAAATAAGAACAGTTAATAATGTTTTAAACAAACATATATATTGGAGCAATTTTTTCGCTATGCTGGAAAAATATACGCCGGCGGAAATTTATTATCAGGGTTTAAACGCTGGCAATAACGGCGCTTTGACCTTAAATGCCATTGGCGCTGATTATCAGTCGCCGGCTAGGTTACTCAAATTGTTGGAACAACCGGAGGCCAAAGAATTTGTTTCTATGGCTAGCATATCGTCGGCTAATGCTGATGTGAACGGCGTAGCTTTTGATCTTACCCTAGTATTGAATGAAAATTTATTTTATTACGGCAATGGCCCCAAAAGCCAATAAATAGATTATGAGAGACAAAAATAAAGAAGTACAATTTGAACAGCCATCAGATATATTGCTTTTAATAAATCAGTATTTGGTCTTTATTTTGGCAATTATGGTCATCGCTATTTTAGCTGTGGGCTACTTCTTTTTACTCAATCCAAAAATTCAGGCCATTAGCGCGGTCAAACAGGAGGATACGGAAACTCAGCAAAATAAATTGCAAAATGAAAAACTACTAAGTAAGATTCAGGAACTGGAAGCTGAGTTTAACAGCATCAAATCCGATCGGCAGGAAGATTTTGATAAACTGAAAATGATTTTGCCAGCTGAACCGCAAATCGCCGAATTGTTTGTTTTGGCTGACACTATCGCTGACAAACATGGTTTTATTTTATCATCCATTGATATTAGCGAAGACAATTCTTCGTCAGTTGTCGAGCCGAAAACTGATGCTCAAAATGCGCCTCCTATTGATACCAATGCTGGTGATGAAAATGCCAATTCGGCGGAACTAGCAGTCAATAAATCAGAGTTTTTTCCGCTAAAATCCTTAATTGTTCATTTGGCGATTGCTCAGCCAGCCGCAGTTTTAGATAATGAGGGCCAGCCAATCAGAGATGAATCTCAGGCCAGTCCAGATGTTTATCAGAATTTTAAGGATTATGTTGTTGATTTGCAAAAGAATTTGCGCTTGATGGATATTATTACTATGTCTTTTGGAGAATTAACTCAAGCTGGCGAGGGATCAGAAACTGGGTTTAATTTAGATATAATTACTTATTTTAGGGACAATGGCCAAGAGTAGAGACAAAAAAATATTAGTTATCCTTTTTGTGGCGCTGGGCTTAGCCTGTATAGCTTCTGCTTTTTGGTTTTATAAAAATTTTAAACCCCTAGAGCCAATAACAGAAGTGCAAGAAGATGTGCAGTATCGGCGGGTACTCAGATTGAAATCATTAGCCCTAGACAACATCAGTGATTTTCTAAAAGTCGAGACTCTCAATCCAAATTCTATTTGGGAAGATTTTTATAATAATGAGCAGTTTAATGAACTGGAAAATACAGACATCAATATAGATTTTGAGAGCAATATTGGAAATCCTCATCCTTTTGCGACCACCAGTCCAGAAATTTTGTCAGAGGAATAGTAGTGGCTTAAAATTATTATGACGAAACTAGAAACCAAAAAACTTTTAGATTTTTTGAGGGAAAAAGAGTTAATCAATGGCGATCAATATAAGGACTTATTTTTAGAAACTTTTGATTTTTTTGAAGATTTAGAAAAAAGTGTTCGCCGTATTTCTTTGATTTCCGAAGAAGATTGGACTCAAGCCAAGGCAGTTTTTTTTGACTTGAATTATGTCAGTTTAATTGGCCGGAAAATTGAAGCAGACACCTTAAATATTTTGCCGGCCGATTTGTCAGAAAACTACCAGATGGTGGTTTTCAATAAAGAGGGAAACAATACTGACGTTGGTTTAGTTGACCCGACCAATTTTAAAGCTTTGGAAGCGATAAATTTTTTAGCCAGAAAAAAAGGTTTTGTGGTAAAATATTTTTTGATTTCCGAAGACAGCTATCGGGCCGCGGCCAAGCAATATGAGAGTCTGGGCGAGGAAGTGGGTGAGGCCTTGGATACGGCGGAGGCTATTTTTGCCCCCAAAGATGAAATAGTTGAAGGCGATCAGGATTTGGGTGAAGTGGTCAAAAGCGCGCCGGTGTCTAAAATTGTTTCCGTAGTATTAAGGCACGCCATCGAAGGCCGAGCTTCAGATATTCATATTGAGCCGGTGGATAAGCAGAGCAAAGTTCGCTATAGAATAGACGGCGTATTGCACACCACTATAGTTTTACCGATTTATGTGCACGCGGCTTTGGTTTCCAGGATAAAGGTTATGGCCAATTTGAAAATTGATGAGACCAGAATTCCGCAGGACGGCCGTATCCGCATCAAAGTTCACAACAAAGAAGTAGACTTTCGTATTTCCACTATTCCTTTGATGGGACAGGAAAAAGTAGTAATGCGTATTTTGGAAACTCCAGAAAAAGCGCCAACTTTTTCCGATTTGGGCTTTATGGGACTCCAAGGCAAAGTAGTGGAAAGGAATATCCACAAACCAAATGGTTTATTCTTGCTGACTGGACCGACTGGTTCGGGAAAATCCACTACTTTGTTTGCCGCTTTGAGCTATTTGAACAAAGATGAAGTAAATATCGCCACTTTGGAAGACCCAGTGGAATATTATATTCCTGGCGTTAATCAATCCCAAGTCAGGCCGGAAGTTAATTTTACTTTTGCTACCGGACTTAGGGCCTTGCTCCGTCAAGATCCGAATATCATTATGGTGGGAGAAATCCGAGACAATGAAACAGCTGAATTGGCCATTCATGCCGGACTCACTGGACACTCGGTCTTAACTACGCTTCATACCAACAGCGCTATGGGAGCTGTGCCTCGGCTATTTGATATGCATGTAGAGCCATTTTTGCTCGGTAGCACCTTAAACGCTATCATTGCTCAGCGTTTGGTTAGAAAAATTTGCCTTAAATGCAAAGAAGAAGTGACCTTGCCTGATGATCTGGTCAAAAGCGTAATGGAAAAATTCAGTAAAATACCGCCTGAGGCGATTTATAGTGAAGTTGATAAAGCCAAGCCCAAGTTTTACAAAGGTAAGGGCTGTCCTAATTGCGGTCAAACCGGTTATAAAGGCCGTTTGGCCATTGTGGAAGCTATCAGCGTCAGCCGTAATTTACAGGAAATAATTGCCAAAGGATTTTCTCGCAATGAGGTGGAAGAAGAACTGCTTAAACAACATTTTATCACTATGGAGCAGGACGGCATTATCAAAGTCTTAATGGGTATGACTAGCATTGAAGAGGTTTTAAGAGTAAGTAAAGTAGTAGAAGAATAAAATAACAATAATATGGAAAATAAAACAGTGTTGATTGTGGAAGACGACGAGTTTTTGCTACAAATGTATGCCACCAAATTGGAGCTGGAAAGCTTTAAGGTTTTGGAAGCCACTACTGGTCTGCAAGGACTAAAAGTCGCTCAAAAAGAGATTCCGGATTTGATACTATTGGATCTCAATTTGCCGGAACTGAGCGGTTTTGAGGTTTTAGCTCAATTAAAAAGGGAAGACAATACCAAAAATATAAAAGTCTTGATTTTGACTAACTATTCCCAAAAGGAAAATATTGACAAGTGCTTGGAGCTGGGAGCGGATGATTATCTAATCAAAGCTCATTTTGTGCCATCGGAAGTAATTAAAAAAATAAAAGATATTTTGGGAAATAAATAAAAATGTCAGACACTTTGCTGATTAACAATATTTTGAGCGCGTTTTTGGAGCGCAAAGCAACGGATTTGCACTTGATTGCCGGTAATAATCCGGTTATTCGCGTTGACGGAAAAATAGTTACTATGACCGAAAAGCAAGTGATGAATCCCGATACTATTCAAAGCATTGCTGAATCTTTTTTGAGCAAAACAGAATTGGAAAAGCTCTACCAAGATAAAGAATTTTCCACTGTCTATAATTGGGCGAGTCGGGCCAGATTTAGAGTCAAATTGTTTTATCAAAAAGGCTTTTTAGCTATTTCTTTCCGCTTAGTGCCATCGTATATCCGTTCGCCTAAGGAGCTGAGGGTTCCGGTGGCCATTTTACAACTTTTAAATAAAGAAAATGGCTTGATAATTATCACTGGTCCCTTTGGCAGTGGTCGAACTACCAGCGCCGCTTCGCTGATAGAAACCGTTAATCAAAATAAAGGCCTGCATATCCAAACTTTGGAAAAGCCAACTGAATATCTTTTTGTCAACAACCAATCAATTATTGAACAGCGGGAAGTGGGCAAAGATGTGGATAGTTTTAGTCAAGGACTCAGAGATATGTTTAATGAAGATATTGATGTGGTTTATATTGATCGCTTGGTTGAAGAGGGTTTGGAGGAAATTATTTTAGAGTTGGCGGAAAGTGGCAAGCTGGTTATTTTGTTGATGAACGCCAATTCAACTATTTTGGCCTTAGAGCGTTTTGTCAGCGGTTTAGCGCCGGAAAAGCGTTCTTGGGGGCAGGAATTATTAGCAGAAGTGCTTTTGGGAGTTTTAAGCCAAAGATTAG
>JAUYFP010000030.1 GCA_030690875.1 bacterium
ACAATTTTTTCAAATAATCAGAATTTGTCTGGTAAGTTTCTATTGGTCGGTCTTTGGTTTGCAGTCCGGCATCTTTGCGTAAGCTATTGATGAATCTAATAAGCTCTCTGATAACTCCTTTGTCTTTCAAATCATCGGTCAATTTTATATTCAAAGCTACTTTCAAATTATTTGCTTCACCGCTTTGCCAGTCCTCGTCGCTAGCTAATTTATCTACTGTTACTATTTCCTCGACATTTAATTCCTCTGACAATATAGACAAATAATATTCTTCGCCTTTTAATACAGAATTATTGGCAATTTGCAAAGCTGATAAAGGTTGTCTAACTTTCAGACCCGCCTTGGCTCTAATGGCATGCGCAAGTTCCGCTATTTGGCGCACGGCTTCCATTTTAGCTAAAACATTTTCATTAAGTAAATTCTTTTTTAACGCGGACCATTCTTCCAAATGCACTGATTCTTTTTCATTTTGAAAGCCAGAATAAATTATTTCCGCGCTCAGTGGCGTAAAAGGCGCAACAATTTTGGCCAACTCTTTTAGGACAAAGCCCAAGGTGGCTATGGCCTGTTCTCTATCTTTAACCTCATCGCTTTTGAATCTGTCCCGGCTTCGCCTGATATACCAAGTTGATAATATGTCCACAAAATCAATCAGCGGTCGGGTGGCTTTAACCAAATTATAACTATCCATGGCTTGGCTTACTTCTTGATGCAGTAAAAATAACTTAGCCACTATCCATTTGTCCAAATCATTATCTATTTTCTTTGGCTTATCTCCAGACAGCTTTTGCTCACCTCTAAACATTTCGTAAAAATTGTAAACATTTTGGAGCAAAGCAATAAAGCGACGATAAACAGTAATTAAATCTTTTTCTATAAAAGAGAAATTTTCAGCCAGCATTACCGGCGAAGTAAGCAAATACATCCGCAGAGCATCGGCGCCATATTTATCCATAACCTCTTCTGGATCGGGATAATTATTAAGATGCTTGGACATTTTTTTGCCATCCTCGGCCAAGACAATTCCGTTGACTATACAATTTTCAAAAGCATTACTCTCTTTGATGCCACCGGCAATAACATGGAGATAATAAAACCAAGTTCTACTCTGATCAAGGCCTTCGGCAATAAATTTAGCGGGGAATTTTTTATCAAAAGATTCCTTATTATCAAATGGATAATGAGATTGAGCATAAGGCATAGAGCCGGACTCAAACCAACAATCCAAAACATCGGGGATGCGCGTCATTTTACCACCACACTGACAGCTGAAAGTAACTTTATCCACCACCTGCTTGTGAAGATTGTCTATTTTCTGTCCGCTGAGTTTGTATAATTCCTCCACTGATCCAACTACTACTTTTTCAGCGCACTTATCGCAGTGCCAAATTGGTATGACTGATCCCCAAAATCTTTGGCGGGATATTGACCAATCACGCGCGCCTTCCAGCCATTTGCCAAAACGGCCGGCCTTGATATGCTCTGGCACCCAATTTATTTTTTTAGCGTTTTTTAGTAAATTACCTTTTATCTTAGTCACATTCACAAACCAAGATGAAGTCGCATAATTTAGCAGTGGTGTATGACAGCGCCAGCAATGCGGATAGCTATGCTCGTATTGGGCTTTGGAAAAAAGCGAATTATTTTTAGCTAAAAATTTTAATATCGCCACATCAGTTGACTGAACGTCGTCTTTTGGTTTGACATTTAGGCCAACAAAATCTTTAACTTCTTTATTGATGGTGCCGTCATAAGCCACGTGCTGGACAAAAGGCAAATTATTTTGCTTGCCCAAATTCATATCATCTTCGCCAAAAGCTGGCGCAATATGAACTATGCCAGTGCCTTCTTCAGTAGTAACAAAATCCCCATGATAAATTTTCCAGCCATTAGCACGCTTGGCTAATTTTTCATCGCTGGCATAATAATCAAATAAGGGCTTATATTTTTTGCCAACTAAATCCTGGCCTTTAAAAGTTTCTAAAACTGAATATTTATCTTTCAAAATTGCCTCCAATAATTCTTTGGCCAAAATATACTTAATGCCTTCGGACTCTACTTTGACATAATCAATATCTTTGCCCACGGCCAAGGCCACATTGCCAATCAATGTCCAGGGCGTAGTTGTCCAAGCCAATAAATAAGTGTTTGCTTCTTCTGACAATTCAAACTTGGCAATTAAGGACAAATCTTTAATATCTTTATAACCCTCAGCTACTTCTGACTGAGACAAGGTAGTTTCGCATCGAGGACAAATATGCATAGAGCGATAGTCCTCATATATAAGACCCTTATTCCAGAGTTCCTTAAAGACCCACCAAATGCTTTCCATATAATCCAGGTCCATGGTTTTATAATCGTTTTCCATGTCCACCCAGCGACCTAGGCGCCTAATGGTATGCTTCCAAGCGTCAGCGTATTCCAAAACCCGCGTCCGACAATTGGCGTTGAATTTATCCACACCGTATTTGACAATATCTTTTTTGCTTTTAAAGCCGAGATCCTTTTCCACAATATTTTCTATAGGTAGCCCATGGCAATCCCAACCCCAGCGTCTCTCTACCCGATAGCCCTTCATAGTGAAGTATCGTGGCACAACGTCTTTCATAATAGAAGCGACTAGATGTCCGTAATGCGGTGTGCCCGTAGCAAAAGGCGGACCATCATAGAAAAGATAGTCTCCTTGCGGAGCTTTTTTACTAAGGGATTTTTCAAAAATTTTATTTTTATCCCAAAAATCCAATATTTCTTTTTCTTTTTCCTTGAAATCCAACATATTGCAGTTACTTTAATAAGTTTGGTAATTCTAGCCCAAAATATAGGCTTTGACAACTAGCCCAGTGGCTAAAAAAACAAAGAATAAAGATATTGCCAAAGACTCTTTTTGTGCTTTTTACGACAGCGAGCCGAATAAACTTTGGCGCCTCTGCTAGTGGGCAGTGAAAAAACTTTGTCTAATTTTCGTTTCATAAATATATTTAAATTTCGTTTATCAGTAAATAACGAGCGTTAGCAATAAATTTCCTGGCCACAAAGCATGGTCATGGCCAAGAAGCTTACAGCAAACGCTTTATCTCTTTAATAGTGTATCTTTTTTTATTTTGCAAATCGCCAATTTTTTTCAAAGTTTTGATAGCCTTGTCTGGATTATAAAGACGGTAGCCACCCTGACTTCTGGCCTCGGCTTTTAAAATACCCTCGCGAGTATAAAAATTTATAGTGGACGGCAAAACAGAGAACATATTGGCTAGTTCTCCGATTTTTACTAATCCCATATCAGCTATCCTTTTCGGCATAAGTAGCGTCTTTATTATAAACCATAAAGTGTAAAGTGTAAAGTAGTTATTAACACTTTATAGTTTATTTAAAAAAACACCCAGCCCCGCAATGCGGGACTGGGTTAAATCTTAACTTAGATTTATTGGAAAATTATTGCTGAGTTTCTTGCCTGTTTATTTCTTTGAGTATTTCCGATTCCAAGCCTATCTCCTCAACAGCAATCACTTTATCGCGGTTGAGTTGCATCCAGCCAGTTGGCTGATGGAGTTCCTGTCCCCTTTTGACTAAAACCGGCACGGAAACTTTTTGGGCTTCAGCCCCTTCTTCAGTGGCCGGAATTGTCTGCTCCTCCATTTGGATATAATAGACATCATCTAGATAAATTCTCAGAGAGTCTTCTCTAACTACCTTAGCATAGTAAACTTGATCGTTGTCTAAATAAATGGCCTGGAATTTATATTCTTTTTGCCAACTAACTGAACGCCAAGAGAAAAACCAAGCAGTAGCCAAAAGAATAATAACCACTATCAGAGTAATGGCTAGCCAAGCTCGACCCTTTCTTTTCTTGGGTGTTTGGGAAACAAAGCTCGCGAACTCCGATAATGATTCGTCGTCCTTTGTTTTCTTGATTATAGGAGTTTTGACTGAATTGATACTTTTTGCTTTTAACATAAAAATTTATCTTAATTTTACTAATAAAATAATAGCAAAAAATTTCTAATGTGTAAAGAATGGATTTTACAAAAAAATTTTTCTATACTATCATAAACTGACTTGTAGCTAAAAATCTAGAGCTAAAAGCAAAACTACAATTAACTAGGAAGAAGATGAAAAGCGATTTCTTTGTGGCGCCTTCCCCTGACCTAAACTCAGGACAAAGGCCGGTAAACAAAAATAATTTTGATTTGTTCTTTTTAAGCAAAATAAAAGGGCTGGGCAATAGAAGCGTTTGGCAATATATAGCCAAGGGGGAAAACAGCCAAAAAATAAAACAGTTGATAGAGGAAAATAAAAATGACCGAGATTTCCTAACGCAGACAAAAGCGGAATTTGATAGAATTGACGAAAATTATATCAGCATTCTGGATAATGCTTATCCGGAAAATTTAAAAAATATTTATGATCCGCCTTTATTTTTATTTTACAGAGGCGATATTGCTCTTTTAAAAAGTAAATATTTACTGACTATTGTCGGCTCGCGCACTACGACCAGCTACCATACGGGAACGACCATAAACATAATTTCCCAATTCCGGCATCAGCCAATGATTATAATCAGCGGTCTGGCCTTCGGTATAGACTCACTAGCTCATCAGACAGCTATAAATAATAATCTAAAAACTATTGCAGTCTTGGGATCGGGATTGGACAAACAAGTTATTTATCCCAGACAAAACATCGCTTTGGCGGAAAAAATAATAAAAACTGGTGGATTGCTTTTGTCAGAATATCCGAAAGACACCAGCCCAGCGATCCATCATTTTCCCAAAAGAAATCGGATACTAGCTGGATTATCAAAAGCGACGATTGTTATTTCCGGCGCGGCTAAATCCGGCACCTTAATTACTGCCCAAGTTGCCTTAGATGAAGGCCGAGAAGTATATGCTCTGCCGGGAAATATAAACCAAAGTTTAAATCAAGGTCCAAATAATCTGATAAAAAATGGCGCTAATTTATTGAACTCAGCCGAAGAAATATTATCTTTATATAATATTACCAGCGATAATTTAGAAGAAAAAGTGAAATTTGAAAATAAAAATCAGGCCAAAATATATGCTCTGCTGAAAATCGAAGCGCTGACTTTGGCCCAATTGTCAAAAAAATTAAATTTGTCTTTACCCCAGACAAACGCTCTGGTTTCGGAGCTGGAAGTCTTGGGGCTAGTAAAGTCTAATCAGTTTAACCAAATAGAGATAAAATGACGCAATACCAAAAGGATATTCTATTTATGGAATCGCTGGTAAATATCCCCAAAAAAAATTATCTTTTAAAAATAAGAGACCGCAGTATTTTTGTTGAACGCCTGAGGAAATTTTTGAGCTTAGTCGGCTCGCCAGAAAAAAAACTGAAATTTATCCATATCGCCGGCACTAGTGGCAAAGGCACAACTACCAAGTTACTAGAACATATGATTAGCGACGCCGGACTAAAAACCGGCTCCTTTACTTCGCCCTTTGCCACTACCAGCATAGAAAAAATAAGCATCAACCATCGGTTGATTTCGCCAAAGTCGCTTCATGAAATACTCAAAAATAAAATAAAGCCCGCTCTGGACAAATATCTATTGGAATTCTCCGAAGATCAAATTTCCTATTTTGAGTGCTTTCTAGTAATTGCCCTGCTTTATTTTGTCGAACAAAAATGCGACTGGGTTATAATAGAAACTGGCATGGGCGGTGAGCATGACGCCAGCAATGTGATAGTCAATCCCAAAGTAACGGCCATTACCAACATTGCTATGGACCATATAGAAACTTTGGGACCAAAAAAAAGCGACATTGCCAAAAACAAAGCCGGTATTATAAAAAGAAACAGTTTATTTTTGACAACGGAAAAAGATAAAAAACTTTTAAAAATATTTAAAAATAAATGTAAAAAAGAAAAAGCTTGGTTTATTAATTTAGAAAATTTAACCGATAAATATCAAGCGAGCGAATATTTCGCTACCCGCGGTCAAAAAAATAATCTGAATTTAGTTTTAAATATTTTGGACATTTTAAAAATAAAACCTAAAAACAGCCAAAAAGTAATCAATAATTTTCATCTCATTTGCCGGCAGGAAACTATTCAAAAAAATCCTCGCGTCATACTAGACGGCTCTCACAATCCAGCCAAGCTTGGCAACCTGATAGAATTCCTAAAACAGCAAAAATTCAAAAAATTGCATTTAATAATCGGCTTTGCCCACAACAAATCATATAGAGCGCCACTTAAAAAATTATTATCTTTAAGCAATGAAGTTTATTTGACTAGATTTTTGGTCAGTCAAAGGAAAAGCGCTAATTTAAGAGACTTACATAAACTAACTAAAAAAATAAGGCCAGATATAACTATTAATATGTATATTGACCCTTACAAAGCGCTGGCCTCAGCTTTAAAAAAAGCCAACAAAAATGACCTTATTTTGATAA
>JAUYFP010000034.1 GCA_030690875.1 bacterium
TTGGTCTGATGTTTTTTATTTTTTCTAAAACTTGATTGGGAATATTATTTTCTGACATATATTTTATAATTCAATTTTTGCGGTTGATAATTTTTCTTTTAGCTGTTTTTTGGCCCGATTTATCAAAGTGGCCACTGTGCCCATGGGTTTTTTCAAAATATCGGATATTTCTTGATAATCTTTATCTTCAAAATACCTCAGTAGCAGTACCTCTTTATATTTGAGTTCCATAGAATCCAAAACACTATTAATATTTTTTCTCAAATAGCTTATATCCAGCTCCTTGGCCATGTCAAAATCAAAGGCTAAATTATTTATTATTTCATCATTAAAATCCAGGTCAAAAGTCTGGGGACGAGACTTACTTTTGCGATAATGGTCTATTATCTGATTATGGCAAATACGATAAATCCAGGAAGAAAATTTCAAACTGGAGTCAAAGTCGTTTAAATTATTATAAATTTTGATAAATGTATCTTGCAATATATCCTCGGCTTCATCGCTGTCAAAATTGGATAGCCTCCTGATATAAGCTGTTAATCTTCTGCTATATCTTTTCATCAAATACAAAAAATTTTCCTGATTTTTCAAGGTGAGTTTCACTAATTCCTCGTCAGTTAATTTTTCAATATCTAAATCTATCATATAGGCCTATTATACTAATACGAAATTATAATATATTTTATTTCAAATAAAAACAAGCCCAGCACTTTAAAGAGAGTGGACTTTGTTTAAATACTACTGATTATGCTCTATCTTAAAAATTAAGATAACCTTAAAACTTTATTGGTAACGAGGAATATCTATAATTGGTAAAACATCACCTATACACCAAACATCTTGATAAGGATTGCTTTGGCAAAGTGATCTTAACAATACTCGCCCATCATAAGCGGCTAGTTGCAAACTTTCTACTGTTCGACCACCATTAATAGTGTGGTCCTGCGTTCCGTTTATTTCTCTATATTGACCGAAAAGATTAACGGTTTTGGAAACGGCGGTGTTGTTGACTAAAACAATACCATTTCTAAAATCGCGGCGCCAAACAAGATTACTATCAATATAAGCTGGGCCGACTGGCTGACCCAAATATCCCGCGCCCAGAGCGCGATCAATAGTTGGCAAAGCAGTTAGCGGATTTACCCAATATTCATCAAACCACCACCAATTTTTATCTTGATTAAGCACTTGCGGATTATAATAAATTCCGGCAATTAAACTGGAAGCCATACCAAAACGGTGATATTTATAAAAACTTAAACTTCCTTCCAAATTATTATTGGCAAACAAATTATCATTTAATCTTGGTGTTAAAGAATGTTCTTGCCAGTAAAAAAATCCATCCTGATAGCTGGGATTAAAATAATTGCTAAAAGTTGAATAATCAAAAGTCTCCTCCCACAGTTTGCCATTGTAATCGCTTTGATTAGGACTATGGCCATTGCCAATTGTCAGCACCTTCTGGCCAAGCTTCTGCCTAGTAGCTAACATTTCATTATGAATGCCTTGGGACCAAAAATTTTGAGCGGCCAGAAGCGTTTGATTATTATTTAAATCCTCATCTGTGCCATCAAGGTTAAAATCGCACCAAGTGGCGTATAAGCTAGTGCTAGGATTGCGCAAAAACCAAAGTGATGGCCCAGTAACATCCCACCAAATACCATCAAATAAATGATAACGATCAAAAATATCTTTTTCCATATGCTCAGCTACGGCTTGAGTGTAGGCATTGGAATATACATTATAAATTATATTTTGCGGAAAGAAATAATTTAAACAATAATTAGTCGCTGTTTCTGAACTCTGTAAACGCATATTATCATTAATACGATCATACAAAGTTCTAAAAGGCACTGAAGTATAATTTTGCAAACCCACTGCTGATTGATAAAGCAACACTACTTCATTGGGATTAGCTTGTCTAATTTGTCTGACAACATCCGGCTCTATAATTGCACTCTTGGAAAAACTAACCATGTCAAACTTTGATAAATAAGACACTTCTGATTCCTGAGGATTATTACCCCACCAAATTCTGGAAATTTTCGGATACTTAATTGTTAGTTCTGGCAAAATACGATATTGCCTAAAAAATCCATAATCATCGCTTTGACCTAGTGAATCGCGACATTTTATCGCCACCGGCACCGGTTCAATCGGATCAGCTACTGATAAATTTATACTATGAGAAGTGCCCGTACCGGCAGAATAAGGCAATTGATCATACAAATTCGGTTCAGCGCCATAACGGCAGGTCATACTGCTAGGCGTATTAAATTGTAAGTTAATTAGAGCTAGTATGCTATGCTCCACAAAATATCCGTCCGGACTAGTGATAGAAATTTTATTTCCACTCACTGTGGCGCTGTCAGTGATTTGCCCTAAACTAGTAGTCAAACTAATACTCACGCTATTGCCACTAGAAAAATCACCGCTATATAAAATATCATTTTTAGAAAATGGCGCAGACCGTTTATAATTTTCTTTTATTTCATCTACCGACAATACTTTATCTAAGATGCGGATTTCATCAACCACCACACTAGAATGTCCTATTTCTATATTTTCAGTGCCCGAAGCAATTAAGGGAAAAGAGCTGTCATATTCGCGTCTGCTTATTTGCTCTCCATTTAGATAAAACCTAACTGACATATCCGCCTGAGACCAAGTAGCGGAAACCATAATTTCTTTATTGGTCGGCACATCATATTGGCCACTATTAAGTTGAGCCGCCTGCGTCCAGCCGTAACTATCATCATACATAATAAAATTCAGCACATTACTGCTATGGACTAAAAGATAAAAATTGTCTTTACTACTTAAATTTTTATATTTAAAAATATAAGGATCGCTG
>JAUYFP010000038.1 GCA_030690875.1 bacterium
TCATAAATTTTTATCATAGCCAATTTTATTAAGTCAGCAGATGACCCCTGAACAGGGTGATTAATGGCCATCCGCTCGGCTTGGCTGCGCAGTTGTTGGTGCTGAGCCTTGATTTCTGGCAAATAGCGACGGCGGCCAAAAATCGTCTGGCTATAACCATGGCGAGTGGCAAAGCTTTTACTATGTTCCAAGTAGCTTTTTACTTTTTTGTAAATTGAAAAATATTTGGCAATAAATTCTTTAGCTTCGTTTCTACTAAGGCCAGTTCTTTGAGACAAACCCAATGAACCAAGACCGTATAAGATGCCAAAGTTTACCTCTTTGGCCGTGCGGCGAATTTCTTTTGTAACATCATTAAGTTCTATTTTGTGTATTTCGGCCGCTGTTCTGGCGTGAATATCCTCACCGCGTTTAAAAGAAGCGATCATTTTAGGATCTTGGGAAAGTGAAGCCACTAATCGTAGTTCTATTTGTGAATAATCGGCTGATAGCAGAACATAATTTTTTGGCGCTACAAATCCTTGGCGAATTTTTTTCCCCAACTTTGTCCTAATGGGGATATTTTGCAAATTTGGATCGGAAGAAGAAAGTCGGCCGGTAGAGGTCACTGTTTGGTTAAAGCTAGTATGAACTCTTTGGCTTTTTGGGTTAATCAAATTCGGCAAAGCGCTTAAATAAGTAGATTGTAGCTTGCTCAGTTCCCGATGCTCAACTATTAGGGCGATTATCGGGTGAGCGTTTTTCATTTTTTCCAGCTCCGAGGCGGCAGTGGATAATCCGGTTTTGGTTTTTTTTATTCCCTGTGGGCTGATTTTTAATTCTTCAAATAATATTTCTTTTATCTGCTGAGGAGAAGCAATATTAAATTCTTTGCCGGCTAATTTGTATATTTTTTGGCTAGTCTTTATTATTTCTTTGGCAAATTCCGCTGACATTTTATTTAAGAATTCCGCGTCTAAAGATATGCCAGTAAATTCCATTTCCGCCAAGACCGATAAGAGTGGCAATTCCATTTTATTCATCAAATCGTAATTTTTGTTAGTGCTGATTATCGGCAATAATTTATTGTATAATCTCAAAGTTATGTCAGCATCTTCGGCACCATACCAACCCAATTTTTCTGTCGGGATATTTATTACATCAATAATTTTCTTTTTTTTAGTTTCCTCGTCAACCAAATCGCCCAATTTTAATTTTTTATAACCTAAATAGCTGAAGGCCAGCTCTTCTAGTTTCAGACCTCGGCCGGGGTTTATCAAATAGGCGGCTATCATAGTATCAAAGCTTATGCCTTGTAAAGTAATGCCTAAATTTTTTAGGATTTTATAATCAAATTTTAGATTGTGCCCTATTTTGGCTATTTTGGGATTTTCAAAAATTGGCTTTAATTCTTTAACTACTTCTTTTTTAAAATTGTCATTTTTGAGATCTATAAAATAGGCGGATTTTTCTTGCCAAGCAAAGCAAAATCCCAGCGCTTGGTCATTGAGAAAATCCAGCCCAGCAGTTTCTGTGTCAAAAGAAAATAATTTTTGTTTTTTTAGCTCGCTGATAAAATTGGCAAAAGCTCCTTGATCACTGATGATTTTGTAATCAGCTTCGTCTTTTTTCTTTAATGTCTGGCTGTCATTTATATTGGATTTTTGCTGAGGCAGGCGATTTAAAAGGGAATTAAATTCCAGCTCTTGGAAAATTTGGTATACTTTTTCCGAGTCAAAGCTGGACAAGCGGGAACTTTCCAAATCCCATTTTAAGGGCAAGTTTTTTACTATTGTTACTAGCTCTTTGCTGATAAAGGCCTCTTTTTTTTGTTCTGTTAATAGCTTTTTAGTTCTTTCTTTTAACTCAGCTCTATCTATTTTTTCGTATAATTTTTCCAAAGAACCAAATTGTTTTATCAAATCATTGGCGCCCTTGGCACCGATGCCTTTTACTCCTTTGATATTATCAGAGGCATCTCCTTGAATGGCCTTTAAATCAATTAATTGTTTTGGTTCTAGGCCATATCTTTTTTCGACTGCCGCTAAATCATAAAGCAGGGTATCATTGAGGCCTCTTTTGGAAGTAAAGACCTTGACTCGGTCATTGACCAGTTGCAGAGCATCCAAATCGCCAGTAACAATAATGGTTTCAATATCCGGGTATTTGTCATAAGCCATTTGGCTGAGACTGCCGATAACATCATCGGCTTCATAACCTTCTTTGGTTAGGACAGGTATGTTGAGAGCCTCTAAAATTTTGTAGGTCAAAGGTATTTGATTATAAAATTCATCAGCTTGTTTGACGCGCTGGGCTTTGTAGTCAGAGTATTTTTCATGGCGGAAAGTTTTGCCAGCCAAATCAAAAGTGGCGACTATATATTCGGGCTTTAATTCTTGAATTATTTTTAGCAATAAGCTGGTGTAACCAAAAACAGCATTGACCAAAAGACCACTCTTTGTTTTTAAAGGTGGCACAGCGTGCCAAGCGCGGTGAAGCAAGGCATTACTGTCTATAATCAGTAGTTTTTCTTGTTTTTTAGGCATTTTAGATTAATTTAAGTTATTTTAATGATAACATTTTTAGGCTTTAAAACCAAGTTGTTTGTAGGTTGACTTTTTGTTTAATTATTGTATAATACTTGTGTTTTAAGCGAGTGTAGTTTCCCGCAAAGCGGGACCCCGCCATAGGTGGTGGCAGTTGTTGCCAGTTGTTTTTTTTATATAATATACTAGAGCATTATTTTTAAGCGAGTGTAGTTCAGTTGGCTAGAACGTTTCCTTGCCAAGGAAAAGGTCGCCGGTTCGAGCCCGGTCACTCGCTCCACACAATTAAGAAAATGGAAAAGGTCGTCCCGCTCTGTGGGGTCACTCGCTCCATTTGACTAATAGTTTAATAGGATAATTTTAATTGAATAATTAACCATTAATCTGTTAGACTGTTATTCAATTAACAATTAGTATTGGCCGGCGTGGTGAAATGGTAGACACGCAGGACTTAAAATCCTGTGACCGTAAGGTCGTGTCGGTTCAAGTCCGACCGCCGGTACCAAAACTTAACAACAGCTTAAAAGGCTGGTTTTTATTTTGTAAAAAAATAAAACCTATAAAAAGGTTTTTTTGTTAGGCTTTACCAAAAGGTTTATTTAAAAAACGCGCCCATATTTCTGGATGGCGAAACCAAGACGCTATACCAAGCAAGAATAACACCGCCACATGAATTCGTAGCTCCTGATAGTCACCATGAGTGATAACTGTCGCGGTCGCGCCGCCCCAGTAGCCCACCGCTAAAACAAATCCCAGTGTCATGGTTCTTGGCATTAGGAAGATTATGGGGATTATCAAACTGGCGGTGGCAAGATAATAACGAATTTCATAAATACCGCCATTTTTAAACATTTCCGTTATTTCAGGATTCGCGCCGACCACAAATATTTTGACAAATACTGAAATCAACATTAACAGCGAAACTAATATTGTGGCAGTCCATCCGACTATATTTTTTATTTTTTCCATATTATTTCTCCAAGTATTTTAATACTTTGCGTTTTGCAACTCTAGTGTTTAAGCAATAGTTCGGTATGTTCAAGATTAAGCAAACGCTTTTTGTATTCTTCCAGATATTTCTTTCTGCCCCCATCGCCAGCCTGAAAGACCGACCATGCAACAAATGGCGGTAAGACATCCATACCGCAAAAATACAAGGTGCCACGATTGATGGGGTACAAAACCTGCTCGATAGTCGCTTGGTGCGCTCCTTGCGGTTGATACAGTTCGGACGGGCCACCAGTAGTTATTGCAAGCATTCCTTTTTTCCCGCGCAGTAGCCCCTTGTCGTAGATTGCGCCAAAATCCCACGTGATACCGGTGGCGAACACACGATCGAACCATCCCTTGAGGATAGCTGGAACAGAAAACCACCAGATAGGTGTTTGGATGAGAATGAAATCAGCCCACTTTATCTTTTCTTGTTCAACCGTAATGTCCTCGGCAAATACACCCTTTGTGGTGGAATTTTTTTGTTCAAGCATATAGTTGACATAGTTCTTATCCAACAATTCCTTGAAGTCGTGTTCATCCGCCACGGCTTTGAACCCTTGCGCATGTAGGTCCGAAACCCTGACCTCATGCCCCTCTCCCGATAATACTTTAACAGCCAGGTCTTTTAGCGCACTAGAAAATGATTTCGGTTCGTGGTGGGCGTATACAATAAGTATTTTCATATTTTTTTGTTGATGAATAATAATTAACTCTATATCTTTCGTTTTTTCTTTGACTTAAATTCCTCCAAAAGATGCTTGAGAAGACGAATGGCATACTCGGCGTTAAGCGTATAGAGCACCTCCTGGCCTCGCCGTTCGTCTTGCACCAGTCCGCTTTCTTTAAGAACGCGCAAGTGCTGAGACACAAGCGGTTGGGATTGTTTTGTTTTCTCTGCCAACTCGCCGACCGTTTTTGGACCGGAGAACAATACCTCAATGATACGGTAACGCGAGGCATTACTGATGCCTTTGCCAAATTTGTTCATTGTTTTGCACAAATCAGTCATATAGAGATATTAGCATATTCTAATATACAAATGCAAGACCTCTTATTTAAGGAGTAATTTCATTCGGCTCTAAAACGTTCCGCCACGCCCAAGCAAAAACAGAGGCCACATCAGTCGCCTACTCGTTCAGAGCAGAACACCAAAGAAAAATTTTATTTTCCTTTTAGAGGAAAAAGACGGCGCGCGCAAAAAGAAAATCGCAAACAAAATTTTTCTTTTGTTCAGGAATTTTTAATAAAGTAGGTTCGAGCGAAGTCGTAAACATACTCCAAGATTAGACTTCCCGATTTCCCCCCACAAAACCAATGGGGGGCACTACGTGTCGCCCACCGATTCGTCGGTCAAAAATCGGGAAGTCTAATCTTGGAGGCCACGGGCGGAATTGAACCGCCGATAGAGGTTTTGCAGACCTCTGCCTTACCGCTTGGCTACGTGGCCACGGATGTCTAATTTATCAAAAATTTTTGGTTTAAGCAAGTTTTAATTTTCTCAACTCTTTAAGGCAATAGGAATGTATTTTTTTATTGCTGGCTAGTATTGTATTGGATTTTTTGTCCCAGACTTTGTTTTGCCAGTCAGTTAGGGCGCCGCCGGCTTCTTTGACGATAATTACACCGGCAGCAATATCCCAAAGTCTGGCGCCACTTACGATATGAGCTTCGGTATTGCCGGCGGCTACCATGGCCAGTTCCAAACTAGTACAGCCAAAATGGCGGCAGTGGTGGGAAAGGTCGTGAAATCGTTGGTATAGCTTGTAGGCCTTCTTGGTATTTTTTTCTCCTACTCCATGGCAGTAAGTTATAATTGATTTTGATAAATCTTTTTTGCCGGACATTTTTAATTTATGGCCGTTTTTGTAAGCGCCGTTATTTTTGCTGGCCCAATATAATTCATCAAGCAGAGGATTATAAATTACCCCCAAAACCACTTCGTTTTTTTTCATTAGGGCAATCGCCACAGCAAAGAGCGGATGATTAATAGTAAAGTTAGTGGTTCCATCTAATGGGTCAACTATCCAGCAAAGCTCACTAGGATTGTTATTTAAACCACTTTCCTCAGAGAGCACTTGGTAATTGGGAAAATTTTTATTTAAGATAGCTAAAATTATTTTTTCCGCCTTTTTGTCATAGAGAGTCACTCTTTCGCTATTATTTTTGAATTTTATAATATTTCCTTTTTTGTTGAGGAATTCTTTTTTGAGCATTAGGCCGGCTTGCTTAGCGGCGCTTTTGGCAATTTGTAATTCTTTTTTATACATAATTTTTGTCTAATTTAAGAGTTTCTTAATAAAATTATAGCATTTTTAAGTAAATAAAAAAACCAGTCCAGACCTTTAAGCTGAAGACCGGCCTTTTTATTTATTTTATGATTGTATCTTTTATCAATTTGGCTATTTTATTGTTTATTAACAGATTAGCAATATAGTTTTTGGACATTGGATTTTTAAGATTTTTTAAAGCTGCCTGATTTTTGGTCATTTTGTAGAACTCTTCCTGTTTTTTAATTTCCTCTTCTATTTCTTTATCCGTAGCTGATATTTTTTCCTCTTGGGCGATTTGTCTCAATACTAGAGCGGATTTTACTCTGTCTATTGCTTGTTCATGAAAATCTTTATGCAAGTCGTTGTGAGTTTTATTGATTGATTTCAAATATCCGGCCATATCCATTCCTTGTTGGTTGATGTTGTGTTCCAATTCATGGATCATTTTGTGTATTTCATTGTCAATTAAATTTTCTGGAATGTCGGAAATTTTGGAAATTTTTATTATTTCTTTAATGGCTTCTATTTCTGTTCGCTGATTTTCCTTGTCTTCTTTATCTTTATTGATATTATCTTCCAATTGTTTTTGAAGTTTTTCCAAACTATCAAAGCCAAGGCCTTTGGCAAAATTGTCATTTAATTTTGGTAGTTCCCTTTCATATATGCCGACTACTTTTATTTTGAAAGTTGCTAGGCGATTGGCTAGATTTTTTTGAAAATATTTTTCCGGAAATTTTAATTCAAACTCTTTTTTATCCTCTATTTTGAGGCCAATGAGCTGTTCTTCAAAACCAGGAATCATTTGTTTAGCGCCTATCACTACCGGATATTTTTGGCTCTTGCCACCCTCAATCACCACTTTATCAACTAACACTTCAAAATCCACTTCGACTTTGTTGCCATCTTTAGCTGGCTGGTCAGAAGGGTTTTCTTTGACATTCATATTTTGCAGTTGTAGCAAAGTTTTATCAATGTCCTCTTGGAGGGCTTTGACTTCTTTTTTTGGCACACTGATATTTTTCCATTCTCCCAATTTTATTTTTGGCAGGAGTGATACTATGGCTTTATAAACTACTGGATTGCCCGGAGCTAATTTTTCAATATCTATTTTTGGCTGGCCAACTGTTTCCAATTTTTCCTGAAGCACGGCTTTATAAAAACTGGCGCTGATTATAAAATCAAGCGCTTCTTGATAAATGGTCATTTCGCCGAACTTGCTTTTTATCAAATCATAGGGCGCATTACCCGGACGAAAGCCGGGAATTTTATGCTGGCTGGATAATTTTTGAGCGGCCTTTTTTAATTGGGGCTCTATTTCCTCAATACTTAGCTCAATAGTCAGCTCTACTTGTGATTTTTCTAATTCTTTTTTCTCAATTTTCATAGCAACTTATTAAAAATAGTTTTAGAAGTATAATTTAAAAATGTCTTAAAGTCAATTCAAAAACCTAGCCCTGTTTTATGAGGACTAGGTTTTAAAAATTATAGCAAGATGGCGATTAAGAGTAGAGCAACAATATTGAGAATTTTGATCATTGGGTTGATAGCTGGACCAGCTGTGTCTTTGTAAGGATCACCAACCGTATCGCCGGTAACAGCGGCTTTGTGAGCATCAGAACCCTTGCCGCCGTGCTGTCCGCTTTCAATATATTTTTTGGCATTATCCCAAGCGCCTCCGCCCGAGGTCATAGAAATGGCAATAAATATTCCGGTTATTATACTACCCACCAAGGTGCCACCGAGCACTTGCCAACCATTGTTTCTAAAAATTAACATAATCGCCACTGGTACTAAGACTGGGATAAGGGCGGGGACTATCATTTGTTTTAGCGCTCCCTTGGTAACAATATCAACCGCGGCGCCATAATCTGGTTTTTCCGTGCCCTTCATTATGCCGGGCTTTTCTTTGAATTGGCGACGAACTTCTTTAACTACATAGCCGGCAGTTTTTCCCACCGCTTCCATTGATAGCGCGCCAAAGATGTAAGGCAATAATCCGCCGATAAATAATCCAGCTAGGACATAAGGGTTGTCCAAATTAAATTCTATGTTTACATTTTTGGCTATTAGCTCTTCAGTGTAAGCGGAAAATAAAACTAAGGCCGCCAGTCCGGCTGAAGCAATGGCGTAACCTTTGGTAACGGCCTTAGTGGTGTTGCCAACAGCGTCCAAGGGATCAGTTACATTGCGGACTTCTTTTGGTAAGTTGGCCATTTCCGCTATACCACCAGCGTTGTCAGTAATCGGTCCATAAGCGTCGATAGTAACAATAACGCCAGCTAGCGACAGCATGCTCATTGCCGCCACGGCAATGCCGTAGAGTCCGGCAAAGTAGTAGGCGCTTAAAATGCCGATGACTATCACTATCACTGGCCAAGCAGTGGCTTTCATACTAACTGCCAAACCTTGAATGACATTTGTGCCGTGTCCAGTTTCTGAGGCTTTGGCAATTGACCTTACTGGTTTGTATTTGGTAGAAGTATAATATTCAGTAATAAAGACTATTAGGCCAGTTACTGCTAGGCCGACCAAGCTGGAATAAAATATATCAGTAAAAGTTTCACTGATTAAATCAGACATCATGTATTTGGTCACAAAATAAAAGCCAATGATTGTTAAAACGCCAGTAGCGCCTAGGCCTTTGTATAACGCTTTCATGATACTTCCTTTTTTTTCTATTTCTTCTAAGCTTTGTTTTTTGGATAATCTGATAAATAATAATCCTATTAGCGAAGTAAATATAGCAACAGTTCCTAAAGCTAAAGGATACAAAACAGCATTTTCTACGCCTTTGAATTTTAGAAATCCTAAAAGCATTGCCGCTACCAGCGTAACCGCGTAAGTTTCAAACAAGTCCGCGGCCATGCCAGCGCAATCACCGACATTATCACCGACATTGTCGGCAATGACCGCCGGATTTCTCGGATCATCTTCAGGAATGCCAGCTTCAACTTTGCCGACTAAGTCAGCGCCAACATCAGCGGCTTTGGTAAAAATTCCTCCGCCTAGTCTGGCAAAAACCGAGATTAAGCTACCACCAAAGCCTAAACCGATTAAATGTCTTATTTCAATAAACGGTAAGGCAAATAAGCCGGCTACTCCCAAGAGCGCTAAACCAACCACCAACATGCCAGTTACTGCTCCGCCTAAAACCGCCAGTTTAAAAGCTGACTGAATATCATATTTAGCCGCCTCAGCAGTTCGGACATTAGTTCGGACAGAAACATTCATACCGATTATGCCGGCCATAGCTGATAAGCCAGCGCCGACTAAAAAAGACATAGCAGTCAGCCAATCAGTGGTAAAACCTAGAATGATAAACAGGGCAATTGCCAAGTAGGCAATAGTTTTGTATTGGCGGATCAGGTAAGCTTTGGCTCCAGCTTGAATAGCCGCGGCAATTTCTTTCATTTTTTCGTCACCACTTGGTTTTTTGAGAATTTGTTTAATGAGCAAGATTCCAGATACTATGGAGATTAAGCTGGCTAGAATTGCTAAAAATGTTAGGTTCATAGTTTTTATTATTTATAATTATTTTACCCAGTATTTTTTTATAGGATATTAAATTTTGTGGAAAGCTGCTGGATTTATTCCTCTTTTTTAGATTTTTTTTCTTTTTTAACTTTTTTCTCTGGTTTTTTTTCTTCAGCTTCAGTCTTATTTTCTTTTACTTCTTCTGTTTCGTCTTTTTTTTCAACTTCATCAGCTGCTTTATTGCTTTCAGCTGAGATGATGTCTACTTTCCAACCGCTGAGTTTGGCTGCTAAACGGGCATTTTGGCCACCTCGACCAATAGCCAATGAAAGTTGATTGTCAGCTACTTTTACTGAGGCAACTTTAGTGTCTTCATTAATGTCAATGCTGGATATTTCTGCTGGGGAAAGCGCGTTGGCAATGAATATTTTTGGATTTTCGTCCCATTCAATTATATCTATTTTTTCTCCGCCCAGCTCATTGATAACAGTTTGTACTCGGGATCCTTTTTGCCCAACGCAAGAGCCGACCGGATCAATATTATTTTCTTCAGTGTAAACGGCTATTTTAGAACGGGAGCCGGCTTCGCGGGCAATACCTTTTATTTCTACGGTTCCGGCGGCAATTTCCGGCACTTCGGTGGCAAATAATTCGCGGACAATTTCTGGGTGAGTGCGGGAGAGGATTATTTCTGGACCCTTGGCGCCCATGCCGACTTCAACAATATAGAAGTTAAGCCGAGAGCCGATATTGTAGCCCTCTTTTCTGATTTGTTCTTCGGGTGGGAGTATGCCGTTGGCTTGACCCATATCAACAATAAATCGGCGGCCTTCTTTTCTTTGAATTGTTCCCAAAACCAATTGGCCTTCTTTATCTTTGTATTCGGCAAAAATATGATCGCGTTCCGCTTCCCTTAGTCGTTGGACAATTACTTGTTTGGCGGTTTGCGCGGCCATGCGACCGTATTCCTCTGGCACTTCCAGTTTGCTTTCAATAATATCGCCGATTTTATAATCAGAATTTATTTTGGCCGCTTCGGATAGCATTATTTCTGAGCGAGGATTAAATTTTTTAATTATTTCATCTTCGGGAATTTCCACCCCCTCTTCTCGCTTAGCTCTTTGCTCTTCAAGTTGTTTTTCCTGTTCTTCTAAATCAATATCTTCCACTACTGTTTTTACATCAAAAATAACCGTTTGCCCATTGTCGGCATTAAACACGGCTTTGACGTTTTGGTCTTTGCCACCAAATTCTTTGCGGTAAGCGGCCGCCAAAGCGGCCTCAATGGCGGAAATAACTGATTCCATCGGCAGATTTTTTTCTTCGCAAACAAGTTTAATGGCCGCCGATAAATTGGAGTTTTGCATGTTTATTATAGATTTAATTTATAAAAAATAGCTAGTCTACTATGTAAACTAACTTTATCAATACTTAATATAACGCATTTTTAAATATAAGTCAAGTTACAGTTGGATGGTTTTTATTTTGGCAATTTTGTTTTTTAGATAAATGACGCAGATTTCCAGCTGGAAAGTCTCTGGCAATTTTTCTTTTTGTCTGAGCAAGTGGTAAGTATTGCAAATATTGTTTATTTTTTTATTACTAATAGTTTCTTCTGCCCAGCCGTATTGTAAACTGCTTCTGGTTTTTACTTCCACTAGCATTATTTTTTGCTCTTTTTGGCAGACTAAGTCTATTTCCCCGTAGCGAGTCAGATAATTTTTTTGAATAATCTGCCAGCCCAATTTTTGATAATATAAAGAGGCGATTTTTTCTCCCAAAGCGCCTAATTTTTTCTTGTAATTTTTTTTCATAAAAAACAGACTATTATTAATCGCTAATTGCGACAATCAATGGCCTGTTTTTTGATTTGTTAATCTATTTAAGTTTTTCGTATTTTTCCCAAGCGTCATCCATTAAAAAATTATGTATTCTATCCCTTAACGGCTTTATTTTTTTTTCGTTAGATAAGGAAGTAGGGGTGGCAAATTTATTTCGGCCAGTCATAGGTTGATATCCAATTTCATTAGATAAATCTAGAGTTTTATCATATAAATTTTCAAGCTTCCTAATAATTTCATAACCCTCTTCGGCAGTACTCATACCCGCTGTTTCATTTTGCAAATTAAAAAAATCCATTTCTATTTTTTCTAGAATTGATTCGATAGTTTCTACACCCCGTTCTGGCTCTGGCTCATTTTGATTTTTTTGTTCTTGCTCGGGAAATTTTTCTTCACTTGGTATTTCAAAATCCATAAAGTTGTTATTGTTATAAATGATAAAATAAATTAATTTTAATAACTTCTTATTATTTCTGCTTAGGCAACCAGCGATTGAATTCTGCTTGCTTTTTTATAATCTCCTCTTTGGCTGGTACTTTTCTTTTTAGATAAATAATATTGAAAACAAGCCAGAGGAAACTTATTACTAACCACAAAAATAGCCAGAAGCGAGCGCTGAGATAAATTGCTCTCAGCTCTCTAAATAGTACTAGTAATAATCCGATTAGTCCGGTGGTCCAGCCCCAGAGTATCATCTTTTGCCAGAATTTTTTTATTGGACCGCTGTTTTTTAGCTTTTTTTGTCCCAAAATAGCGATAACAATAGCACCGATAAATAGGGCTAGTAAGATTATCCTGAATATCCAGGAAAATCCGCCCACTGGAAAGCGCTCAAAAAGATAAGCTGTGGAAAATAGTTTTGTTAAATCCATATTTTATAATTTATTATTAACATCAGGTATCTTAAATAAAAAAACAGATATAGTCAACCCAGATTTTCCCACCAAAGGTGGACACAGTGTGAAGGGCTGGGCTAAACCACTGTTTTTATTGTTTTCTAAAAATCATGCCAAAATGATATTGCCCAGCTCTAAATTGTTGTTCTAAGATCAAACCAAGCTGAGAGCATATTTCTGTCATTTTATCAGGGTTGACTCTTCTATCGCTTGATGGCGTTAGTCCGGAATTGGAATTGCTCCAGTCTATTATCAACAATTTGCCACCGCTTTTAAGCAGTCGGCTGGCTTCGGCCATTATCTCATAATGTTTTTTTGATTGAAACAGCACATTGACAGCCAAAGCAAAATCCAATAGACCATCGTTTATTTTGGCCGCTCCGACGACTTCCAAATTACTCCAAATAGTTTTAATGTTATGTAGTCCACTCATTCTGGCCTTGGAATCAATATCTGATAAAACAGTTTTTAATATATCAACGGCATAGACCTGTCCTGGCGCGCCGACTAATCTAGCTGATTGCAAACTAAACATACCACCGCCAGCGCCCAGATCAGCTACTATTTTTCCCGTAGATAATCCTAAAACTTCGCCCAATATTTTGCCGGCGTCTAGGAGTTCGCTTTTGCCAAAAACTTGCTTTT
>JAUYFP010000040.1 GCA_030690875.1 bacterium
AGGATGTTTCCATGCACGCCATTACTTATTTTTTGCCTAGTTACGCCGGTTTTTTAGTGGAAGACGAGGTAAAACATTTGTCCCAAATAATGAATGCTAAAAAGGGTTTGGTGATTATTTTTGGCGGTGCCAAAGTGAAGACTAAGCTGAAATTGATAAAAAAAAGCAGTCAAAAAGCCGACAGCGTCTTGGTCGGTGGCGCTTTAGCTAATACTATTTTGGCCGCGGCTGGATACACTGTTGGTAAATCTCTGGTTGAAAGAAATCTTTTTTCTTTAGCCAGAGAACTCAGCAAGAGCGCTATAAATATGCCGATTGATGTCAGAGTAGCCAAAACTTTGAAGTCAAAAACAGCCAAAACTTTTTTAGTGAGCCAAGTGCCAAAAAATTATATGATTTTGGATATTGGGCCAAAGACCATAAAAAATTATATCAATATTTTAAAATCAGCCAAGCTGATTGTTTGTAACGGACCTTTTGGTTATTTTGAGAACAAAATTTTTATGGCTGGTTCGCGGGAAATAATGAAAGCGCTGGCCAAAACAAAAGCCAAAGTTATTATTGGTGGCGGAGAAACAGTGGAATTGGCCAGACAATTGAAGCTGGATAAAAAGTTTGATTTTATTTCCACTGGCGGCGGAGCAATGCTGACTTTTTTGCAAGGGAAAAAAATGCCGGTTTTAGAAAGATTAAGAAAGTAATATTTTCGCCCACCCTCCAAAGGAGGACAAGCATGGCGACCGACCTCCTATTCGGGCCTGAGCCCCTCAGGGCCGAAGGCTGGGTGGAACTTGTAACTTGTAACTATCTTATGCCAAATAAAATAAAAAAAATATCGGCCATGGAAATTCTAGATTCCCGTGGCAATCCCACTGTTGAAGCCACGGTGGAATTGAATACTGGTGTGAGTGCTAGCGCCTCAGTGCCTTCTGGGGCTTCTACTGGTCGTTTTGAGGCCCATGAATTAAGAGATGGTAATATGTCCCGTTATGGTGGCCAAGGCGTATTGAAAGCAGTAGACAACATCAACAAACTTATTAATGATGCTTTGAATGGCCTAGTCATCACTGAGCAGAAAAAAATTGACGAAACTATGATTGCCTTGGATGGCACTAAAAACAAAAGCAAGTTGGGCGCCAACGCTATTTTGGCAGTTTCTTTGGCCGCGTCTCAGGCCGGAGCCAAGAGCCAGAATCTCCAGCTTTATGAGTATTTGCGTATTTTGTATAATCCTAAATTAAAAAAATATTCCTTGCCCACTCCAGTAGTTAACGTCATCAACGGCGGTCTGCACGGGGCGACCAACATCAACTTGCAGGAATTTTGGCTGGTGCCGAGCAAAGCCAAAGATTTTTCCGAAAAAATCAGGCAGGCCAGCGAAATTTTTCATGAGCTGGGCAATTTAATGAAAGCCATAGGACTGGATACTGATTTGGGCAATGAAGGCGGTTATTCGCCGGATATTGATTCTCACAGCCGAGTTTTTGAACTGTTGCTTCAAGCCACGGAAAATTCCGGCTATATTCCGGGTGAAGATATTTATTTTGGTATTGATGCCGGTGCTTCGGAATTTTTCAACAGCAATTCCGGCAAGTATGAGCTCAAATTGGAAAACAAAGAATTTTCTTCGGATGAACTGATAGATTTTTATCTTAACTTAATGGAAATATACCCATTGCGCTTTTTGGAAGATCCACTTGATCAAGAGGATTGGTCTTCTTGGCGTGATTTTAGTCGAGATGATTTTATAAAAAGCCACGATGTCAAAATTATTGGCGATGATATTTTTGTTACCAATTTGGAGCGCCTAAAAAAAGGCGTGAGCATGGGAGTGGCCAATACTATTCTTATCAAACCAAATCAAATTGGCACTTTGACAGAAACACTGGCCACTATTTCTTTTGCTCGGTCCAGTAATTATGATATTATGGTTTCTCATCGCAGTGGTGAAACCCTAGACACTAGTATTGCCGATTTGGCTGTGGCTGTTAATGCTGACTATATCAAAACTGGCTCAACGGCCAGAGGTGAGAGGATAGCCAAATATAATCGTTTATTAAGTATTGAACAAAAAATAAAGTAATTTTTCCACTCGCCCATTCGGGCCTGAGCCCCTCAGAGCCGAAGGCTGGGTGGAACTTGTAACTTTCAACTTGTAACTTGTAACTATTTTATGTCAAATATAAAAAAAGAAAATTTTCCTTTGGTGCTACTGGTTTTAGATGGTTGGGGCATTTGGGATCAGGCAAAGGGCAATCCTATTCATGATGCCAATATGCCATTGATAAATTCCTTATTTAGTAAATATCCTAACATCTTACTTAGCGCTTCGGGAGCTGATGTTGGTTTGCCCAATGGCCAGCCGGGCAATTCTGAGGCTGGGCACATGAATATTGGCGCGGGTCGAGTGGTAGAGCAGGATTCTACGATAATATCTCGCAGTATAAATAACGGAACTTTTTTTAAAAATCCCGCTTTTCTTCAAGCCGCAACGCATGTGGAAAAACACAATTCCAATATTCATATCATGGGACTTTTGTCTGACGGTTTTAGCCCGCACGCTGACAATGATCATATTTTGTCGCTAATTAGTTTTTTTATCGGCAAGACAAAACAGCAGATTTACCTTCATCTTTTTACTGATGGTCGCGATAGTCCACAGTTTGCCGCCTTAAAAGTCATGAGTCAGTATAATACTATTTTTAATTCCTCGCGGGTAAAAGTAGCCAGCATCATGGGTCGTTTTTATGCCATGGACAGAAAAAAAGATTGGCATAGAACCAAACTGGCTTACGATGTTTTGGTTTTGGGTAAAGGGGAGAAAGCTGATGATCCGGTGGAGGCCATTGATAGAGCTTATAATCGACGAGAAAGCGATGAGTTTATTCTGCCGACGGTTATTGTGGATAAAGGCAAAGCAATCGGCCCGATAAGCGACAATGATGCAGTGGTGTTTTTCAATCTTCGCTCTGACAGAGCGCGCCAGCTGACTAAAGCTTTTGTGCAAAAAGATTTTGAAAAGAAAAGTGGTGGAGTTTTTATTAGAGAAAAAATTTTAAAAAATACCTTGTTTGTTGCTTTGACTGATTTTGGCCCTGATTTAAAAGGAGTTTTGACAGCTTATCCGGGTATTGATTTGTCCGACACCTTGCCGATAGCTTTAAAAAATTACCGCCAACTTTATATTGCTGAGACTGAAAAATATGCTCATGTAACTTATTTTTTTAATGGCGGTTATGATCATATTGTGGCTGGAGAAACTAGAATAGAAATTCCTTCAAAAGATGTTGATTCTTATGCCAAGGCGCCGGAGATGAGCACCATAGAAATTTGCGATTATATAAACAAAGAAATAAAAGATAACAGTTTTGATTTTATTATGGCCAATATTGCCAGTCCGGATATGATTGGGCACACTGGCGATTTTAAGGCGGCAGTCAAAGCTTTGGAGGTAGTGGATAAGTCAGTGGGTAGTTTGATAAAAGCAGTTTTAGCCAAGAAAGGGACGATTATTATTACATCTGATCATGGCAATGTGGAGGAAATGATGAATTTAAAAACCAATGAAATTGACACCGAGCATTCTAGCAATCCCGTGCCTTTTATAATTGTTAATCATCATAATTACAAATTAGCCAAAAAAGGAAAGCTGGCCAACATTGCGCCAACTCTGTTGGATATTTTGGGAATTGATAAACCAGTGTTGATGAAAGCCAAATCTTTAATTGTGAAATAGTTTCAAATTATCGTTACTAATACTGCTCGCTGACCAAGCAAATCGTTTAGACGCTAACGCGTAATCACTCTTTGCTTAGTCAGCTCGCAGAAACAAAAACATAAATAGGCAAAAGTAAAATTAAGTTTATAATAATTCTGCGAGCGGACAATACTATTCGCTTAACGGCCTTCGCCTGAATCGCTCATAGCATTATCCGCTCGCAGAAATAAAAGCATAAATAAAAAATAATTAACATAGTAAATTTCTAACGGGATGAAACGACCGAAGCCACTAGTTTTAATAATTTTGGATGGTTTTGGCATAGCGCCTCCATCAAGAGCTAATGCTATTTCTTTAGCCAAGACGCCAAATTTTGATAAATATTCCCAGCATTATCCAGTGATGCCACTTTCCGCCAGCGGTGAGGCCGTTGGTTTGTCTTGGGGTGAAATGGGCAATTCGCAGGTTGGGCATTTATCTATTGGTTCGGGACTTATTCCTTACCAAAATTTGCCCAGAATTACCAAAGCTATTACTGAGGGTGATTTTTTTGAGAATGAGGCATTTTTATCAGCCATTGAGCATGTTAAAAAAAATCATTCCAGTCTTCATTTGATGGGTTTGGTCAGCTCCGGCGGTATTCACAGTTACAATGAGCATCTTTATGCCTTAGTTGAATTAGCGCATCAGAAAAAAATAGACCGAATATATATCCATGCTTTTTTAGATGGCCGTGACACGCCTTACAACAGCGGTATAAATTTTATTGCCAAATTGCAGGACAGGTTAAAAATAATCGGTGCCGGAACAATTACCACTTTATCCGGTCGTTTTTGGTCTATGGATAGAGATAACCGTTGGGATCGCACAGCCAAGGCCTATCAGGCAATTGTTTTAGGTGAGTCAGAAAAAAAATACGATGATCCTCTAAAAGCCATTGAAAGTTCTTACAAAAAAGAAGTTTATGATGAGGAATTTGTGCCAGTTGTTATAACTGACGATTTGGGCAAGCCTCGTGGTCAGATAAAAGACGGGGACGCAATAATTTATTTTAATTTTCGGCCTGATAGAGCTAGACAACTGACTCAAGCTTTAGTTTTGCCGGGTTTTGAAAAATTCAAGCGGGATTATTATAAAAATTTATTGCTGGTCACGATGACAGAATACGAAAAAGATTTGCCAGTGACTGTTGCTTTTCCGCCCTTGTCTATTGATTATCCACTAGCCAGAGTAATTTCCGAAGCTGGTCTCAAACAGCTCCATATTGCTGAAACGGAAAAATACGCTCATGTTACTTATTTTTTCAATGGTGGCAATGAAAAGATATTTGAAGGAGAGGAAAGGGCGCTTGTTCCTTCACCATCAGTTATTTCTTATGATCAGAAGCCAGCCATGTCTGCCAGAGAAATAGCTAATAAAGTAACGCAATCTATCAAAGAAGGTCATTTTGATTTTATTGTTATAAATTTTGCCAATCCAGACATGGTCGGACATACTGGCAATATTGCCGCGACTGTCGAGGCCATTGAAATTCTTGATCAACTAGTAGGGGAAATAGTAGACACAATTCTGTCTTATGACGGTGTGGCGCTGATAACATCGGATCACGGCAATGCCGAAGCCAAATATGATTTGCAAACCGGTGTGGTGCAAAAAGAGCATACCAATAATCCTGTGCCTTTGTTTATCATCGGCAAAGAGTTTATCGGCAAGAGCGTTTTGGCAGGACTGAGCGGCAGTGATTTAAGCCATGTTACGCCGGTGGGAGTTTTGGCGGACATTGCTCCAACAGTGCTCAAAATTATGGGATTAAAAAAACCACCGCAAATGTCCGGCAGTTCTTTGGTTTAGATTTTATTTGGTCTTCACCAGATAAATATCAACAGCGAGGTGACTAGGGCGCTGACTAATATACCAACTACCACTTGCGCGTTAGTGTGTCCCAATCTTTCAGGCATTACTGGATATTTGTATTCTTTCTTGTCTGGTAGTTCTTTGATAAGCTGATTGATTATCTTGCCTTGTTCGCCTAATTGTAGTCTTATGCCCGAGGCATCTTTGATGATAATTAGTGAAAATATTAAGGCAATGGCAAAAGCTGGGTCATTTATTCCGTAATAATAGCTGATAACGATAGTCAACGATGTGACGAATGCCGCGTGGGATGAAGGCATTCCGCCATAGTCAAAAAGCTTAAACCAAGTAAAATTGCCCTTAAAGGCCTCAACGGCCATTTTGATGACTTGGTTGACTAATAGGGCGATTATAGGTATTAAAAATAGTTTTCC
>JAUYFP010000045.1 GCA_030690875.1 bacterium
ATATAACCAGACCTGACAAAGAATACAATCTTTATGACTGGCAACAAAACGCTTTTGAAATTATCGAAAAAATAATCGCCAAAAATAAAGTGCCGATAATTGCCGGTGGCACTGGACTTTATCTCTGCTCAATTTTACAAAATTACGATTTGCATCCAACTAATCCTAAATTGCGAGATTGTCCTTATGAATTTATAATTTTTGGCCTGTCGCCTGATAGAGAAAAATTGTACCAAAAAATAAATGAGCGGGTGAAAAAAATGATTAGCGACGGTTCAATAGCGGAAACAAAAAAACTGTACAAAAAATACTCGACGGCCGGCAAGGCGAAAAAAAATAATTTATTGCCATCGCTAAGCGGTATTGGCTATCGGGAAATCATAGAATACTTAGACCATAAAATTACTTTGGCAGAGGCAATAGAAAAAATAAAGCAAAATACCCGTCATTATGCCAAACGACAAATGACTTGGTTTCGGCGTATGGAGCGACAAGGCCTAAAAATATACTGGAATTATTCTTGGCCGCAAATAAAAAAAGATATTAAAGAATTTATTAAACAATAACCCTAATAAAAAAAGACCCAGCCACGCAAAGCATAGCTGGGTTTTTTGCTCTCAGGGGGTAGCAACAACTAAGGATAAATTACCCCGACTCTTATCATCGCCACTTAGGCTGAGCATACCTTTGCCAGCCCTTGGGATGAGAGACTTGCTAGTCAAGTTAAGCAAGTTTCGTCGCCACCCCCCAAGAACAATTGTCAGAAGAACCAAAAAAAATTAAAATCAAGATGAATTATATTAACATATTTTTTAATATTTGTCAAGAATTTGTATACCCCAATGCTTGGCATTGGGGCCTGACGCGAAGGAGGGTCAATAAACCAACCCAACGGGTTGCTTTGCTAGCTAAATTATTTACTTAATTTTTCTTTTAATATCTTTTCCGCCTTTTCCGGATTGGCCTTACCTTTACTTTCTTTCATTACTTGACCGACCAAAAATTTTAAAACCGCCACTTTACCTGATTTATATTCCTCTACTTGTTTGGGATTGGACATGATCACTTCAATCACCATTCCCTCCAAAGTGCTGTCATCATCTATTTGCGCCAAATCAAGACGCTCAGCAATGTGGCTGGGATCATCATCAGCACCAGCAAACATTTCTTTGAGTACTATCTGAGCGGCCGAGCTATTTATTTTATTTTGATAAATTAAAGATATAAACTCCGCCATATTTTCCGCGCTGATTTTAAAATCTTTTGTTTTAAAATTATTGTCCAGCAGAGCGAATATTCCTGTGCTAATCCAGCCATAACTCAATTTTGACAATTTTTCTTTTTGTTCGTCCCAAAGCTTGGTGGCATAGTCGCTGTCCTCTGATACCCTATTGGCTCTAAACAGCCAGGCTCGCAAATCGGACATAAGGCCTTCAAAATAATTGGCCCAAAAACGCTTATAAACCAAAACCCAAGCATCTTGGGAGCTTAAAGCATATTCTTTGACAAACCTTTGCTTCTTATCAAAAGGCAACTCCGGCATTTCGCTTTGCAATTTTTCTATCAGTTTTTCATCAATAACTAATGGTGGCAAATCCGGCTCGGGAAAATAACGATAATCGCTAGAACCCTCTTTACTTCTTTGAGAAATTGTTTCTTTTTTATTTTCATCCCAGCCCCGAGTTTCGGTAATTTGAGGCGGATTTTTATCATCCCAAAGTTTAGTTTGCCTCAGGACTTCAAACTCCAAGGCTTTTTCCACTGCCTTAAAAGAATTCAAATTTTTTATTTCCGTCTTAGAATAAAAATCATGGTCGCCACTTGGCCGCAGGGAAATATTGGCATCGCAACGAAGCTGGCCTTTTTCCATATCAGCGTCCGATACTCCCAAATACTTGGCAATAAGCTTTAATTGCTCCAAAAAAATTCTAGCGTCCTTAGGATTTCTAAAATCAGGTTGCGTGACTATTTCAGCGAGTGGCGTGCCACCGCGGTTGAAATCCACTAAAGTTTTGTTGCCTTGATGAATATTTTTGGCGGCGTCTTCTTCTAAATGCAATCTTTCAATGCCAATACTCCAAGTTTCATCACCAGAATCAATTACCAAATGGCCACCATAAGCGATTGGTTCATCAAACTGCGAAATCTGGTAACCTTTTGGCAAGTCCGGATAAAAATAATTTTTTCGGTCAAACTTTGATTTTTTTCTAATTTTGCAGTTTAAAGCCAAACCCATCATAATACCCATTCTGACTGCCTCACTGTTAAGCGTTGGTAAAGTACCAGGATGACCAAGACAAACTGGACAAACCAAAGTATTAGGCGGCTGATTGTCAGCGTCATTACTGCAACTACAAAACATTTTGCTCTTGGTTTTGAGCTGTAAATGAATTTCCAATCCTATGACTGTCTCATATTTGGGCATTATAAAATTTTATCAATTTCTTTTTTTATATTTTGAAAAATATCTTCTATGCTTCCTATGGCTGACAATGTAAACCAATTTTTATTTTCCTGCGCTTGACGCAAATAAGCAGCCCGCACAGCTTCGTGAAAATCAGAATTTTCAGCATCCAAGCGATCGTGCTTTTCGCCCCGGCTTCTCTCTAATGCCTGCTCAGGCCTTATATCTAAGTATAGCACTAAATCAGGATTTAGGCCGTATTTTGCCCAATTATTCATAGATTTTATCTCCGCTAGGTCCAAATGCCTAGCCGCACCTTGATAAGCAAAAGTAGAGCCATCAAAACGGTCGCACAAAACAATTTTACCCTGCTCCAAAGCCGGCTGAACAATTTCGGCTACATGCTGGGAGCGGTCAGCTAAAAATAATAATAGTTCCGCGCGAGCCGTCAAATTAGTATTTTTATTATTTAAAATAATTTCCCTAATGCTTTGAGTAATAGTTGATAATTTACTGCCCGGCTCGCGCGTCAAAATTACTTGAAAATTTTTAGTTTCCAAATATTTTTTAAGCAGTTCTATTTGCGTGCTCTTGCCTGATTTCTCACCACCTTCAAAGACGATAAATTTTCCTTTTGGCATATTTTTGTTTTTATACCCCCTCTTACTCTCCCCCTAAATTAGGGGGAGATGTCCGCAGGACAGTGGGGGTATTCATACTATTTAATACCCGCTTGAAGCAAAACGGTTCTCTCCTCTATTTGTCTGAGTCAATTCAGCTACTTCTTCCACTTCTAAGTCTTCATGCTTCTCTACAATCATTTGACAAATGCGATCGCCTTTTTTTATATTATAAATTTCCTTACCCAAATTGATAATAATAATTTGCACTTCGCCCCGATAATTGGAATCAAAAACACCGCCCAAAGTATGAATGGCGTGTTTGGCGGCTAAACCACTTCTGTCCCTGACATTACCCCAGTATCCCCGCGGTATGGCAATAGCTACGCCGGTTTCCACAATAACTTTTTCGCCGGACTGGATAGCATAATCTTTGTAACTATAAAAATCCATGGCCGCATCACCGGCTTTTATCATTTGCGGCAACTGGGCGTCCGGATATAATTTTTTAGCGGATATTTTCATATTTCTACTCTGCTCAATATAATTATCTAGTCAACTCTAAGTATTTAAATTTCACTCCCTCATATTCCTGTTCTTCTGATTGGGAAACCAAATTTTTAAATTCGCTATAATCAGGAAAATAAGTATCGGCTGTAAAAATTTTATCAATCAAAGTCAAATATAGCTTATCAGCATATTTTATTGATTGAGCATAAATTGAAGCGCCACCAATAAAAAATATTTCAGTTTCGCCGGAATTTTTGGCATAGTCAAGCGCTTCTTCTAGAGAATACATGACTTTGGCGTCTGAAACGGAAAAATTTGGATCTTTAGTCAAAACTATATTTTCTCTATTAGGAAGCGCCTTACCCATAGATTGATAAGTAGTCTGACCCATTATGACCATATGACCAGAGGTTACTTCTTTGAAATGCTTCAAATCAGGTGGTAAGTGAATAAGCAACTTATTTTGATATCCAATACCTCGATCTTTGGCAACAGCAACAATTATACTAATTATAGTTTTTTTGTTTTCCATAATTTATACCGCTATTGACGCTTTAATTGTCGGATAAGGGTCGTAGTTTTCCAAGCTAAAATCTTCAAATTTAAAATCCTCTATATTTTTGATATTAGGATTTATTTTCATAGTTGGTAATTTTCTTGGCTCGCGAGATAACTGCTCTTTGACTTGCTCAAAATGATTGTTATAAATATGACTATCACCAAAAGAAATAACTAATTCCTCAGCCTTCAATCCGACTATTTGGGAAATTATTAAAGTAAGTAAAGAATAAGAAGCCACATCAAAGGGCACACCTAAAAACATATCTGCGCTACGCTGATATAAATGGCAAGATAACTTATTTTTATTAACATAAAATTGAAAAAATGACGGACAAGGTGGCGGCGCACTTTTTTTACCTTTGATCAGAGCCTGCAACTCACCAACATTCCAAGCACTAACAATAATTCGTCTGGACAAAGGGTCATTTTTTAATTGATCAATAATAATAGCAATTTGATCTACCTCTTTACCGCCAGGTCCTAACCAACGTCGCCACTGTTTACCATAGACTGGTCCCAAATCGCCCCATTTATAAGCAAAATCATTATCTTCTCTAATTTTTTTAATAAAATCTTCTTGGTTCAAAAAATCTTCATTTAAATTCTGTTTAACCTCTTTATAAACCGAATAAGCCCAATCGTCCCAAATATGAACATTATTATCAGCTAAAAATTTAATATTAGTATCACCTCGCAAAATCCATAATAACTCATAGATAATCCCTCTTAGAAACATTTTTTTAGTTGTCAATAAAGGAAAAATTTCATTCAAATCAATCCTAATTTGCTGACCAAAAAGACTGCGAGTACCAATCCCCGTTCTATCTTCACGATCATTACCCTGATCCATTACTTTCTTAAGCAACTCCAAATATTGTTTCATTTTTCTAACAACTTATCTAATTGTTTATCACCAATAGGGTGGTCGCCATTTAGGCGATAAAATATTTACTTTTTAACTTTATACACTTTTTCAGCCAAAGACGGATCAGTCTCTGGCTGAAACTAATTTGTCTAGTTGTTTGTAGAATTCTTCTAAAGTTCCATTATTATCCACCTTAACAATAGCCTGCTCCATCAAAGCTGGTATTTCACTTTCCGCTTCTGCTTTTTCGTCCTGAACAAACTGTTCAAAGCTCTTATTGGCATCACCGGGATTTTCATTTCTTTTGACCAATCTCTCGTATCTGATTTTTTGATCTACCTCTATGGCTACTAAAATAAATCCGGATAATTTCTTTAAATGTTCTATATCTGTCAAACGACGAGCACCTTCAATAACCACCAATGGAGATTCAGCTGTGTGTGCATCTTGAGCAATGGTTTTAGATAAAATATCTTGGCTAAAATTCTCTCTTAATACTTGAGACAAACATTGCATATTGGCTCGAGAATCGGGTAAATATAATCTCTTTAATAAATCTCTTAAAATAGTTGAAAACCTAAAAGAATCAGCTTGATATTTTTCTACAAAATACTTAGCCGCTACGCCCTTACCACTAGCCAATAACCCAGTAAAAACTAAAACTTTTTTCATTATTATTTAAGATCACTAATTTCTAATTTTTTAGTTGGCACATATTTTTTGTACCTAATACCTGCCAAATCAAACATTTTTTTAGTGGCGACTGAATATTCCTCATTAATATACTGATCATCAAGATAATAAACCTCCTTAACGCCACATTGAATAATTGTTTTAGCGCATTCATTGCACGGAAAAAGTGT
>JAUYFP010000047.1 GCA_030690875.1 bacterium
AGCTTACTTATTAAAACAACCTTCGAGGTCGACTTGACCCGAAGGTTCTTTGTTTATACTTGCTATTTTAAAAGCAAAATACTAATATTAATAACACTAAGCTTAATGAAGCTCAAATGAAGACTTTTGAAGACCTAAAAAACATACTAGTAGCAAATTATAGCGAAAAAGACATCAACTTGGTGATCAAGGCTTTTCATTTTGCTTCCGAAGCGCATCGCGGACAAAAAAGAAGGACTGGCGAAGATTATATTTACCACGCTATTACCACAGCTTACAATTTAGCCAAAATGAAAATGGACATTGCCTCCATTACCGCCGGCTTGCTTCATGATGTACCAGAAGACACTGATTTTTCCTATGATGATGTCAAAAATAATTTTGGCGCTGAAGTAGCCTATTTGGTCAAAGGCGTCACTAAGTTGGGAACACTAAAATACCGCGGATTGGAAAGATACGCTGAAAATCTGAGAAAAATGTTTTTGGCTATGAGCCAAGATTTGAGAATTATCATCATTAAATTAGCCGACCGTCTCCACAACATGGAGACACTGGAAGGCGTCAGGCCGGAAAAAAGACTGCGCATCGCCCAAGAGACTTTGGAAATTTATGCTCCTTTAGCCAACCGCTTAGGAATGTTTAGAATAAAAAATCTACTGGAAGATCTGGCTTTCCCTTATGTTTACCCCGATGAATACGCCTGGACAATGGCTCAAGTAAAAGACCGCCTAAAAGAAGAAGAAAAATATATAGACAAAATCAAAAAATTCACCCAAAAGGAAATGGTCAAAAGTAAGATTGACTACGTCCAAATAAAAGGCCGAGTAAAAAATTTGTACAGTCTTTACCAAAAATTACTGAGAAAAGGCAAAGACCTAAACAAAATATATGATTTAATAGCTCTGAGAATAATACTAAGAGATATTGCTGACTGTTATAGCGTTCTGGGGATAATTCATAAAAAATGGACGCCACTGAAAGGTCGCGTCAAGGATTATATTGCCCAGCCCAAGCCAAACGGCTACCAGTCTATACACACTTCGGTTTTTACTGATTTTGGTAAAGTAGCGGAAATCCAAATCCGCACCCGAGAAATGGACGAAGCGGCCGAATATGGTATTGCCGCTCACAGCAAATACAAAGAAGTCGGTTTGATGGGCAAGAAAAAAAATCCGCCAAAATGGCTCCGCGATTTGATAGACATGCAAAAAACAATTACTGATAACGCCGAGTTTATCAAACATATAAAAAACGACCTTTTCTTAAACCAAATATTTGTTTTTACTCCTAAGGGTGATGTTATTGAACTGCCGGAAAACGCCACACCACTAGATTTTGCCTATTATATCCACACAGACATCGGTAATCAATGCGTCGGCGCCAAAGTAAATGACCAAATAGTTTCTCTGGACACCAGATTAAAATCCGGCGATGTTATTGAAATCATGAAAGACAAAAAAAGAAAAAGGCCAAACCCCGATTGGCTGAAATTAGTTATTACCAATTTAGCAAAAAATAAAATTAAATCCCAATTAAAAAATGACTCCCAATAAGGAGCCATTTTTTATTTATTTTTCCAGTTTATCTAAAATATTTTTTAATTCGGCGTGGGAATAAAAATTAATTTTTATAACTCCCCGTTCGCCTCTTTTATCAATCGTCACCTTAGCCCCCATATTTTTGGTCAATTTATCTTCCCAAGAAGCCAGCACCGGATCGCGCGGTTTTTCTTTATTGTGCTTGTCTGATATTTTTTTATTCATCAGCTCTAATTCCTGCACCGTAATATCATTTTTTAAAATGTGCTTGAAAATTTTTATTTGTTCATCTTTACCTTGGCGACTTAAAATAAGCTTGGCATGAGAAAAGGTGATTTTCTCCTGAGCCAGAGCTTCTCTGACAATAATCGGCAATTTTAAAATTCGCAAAAAATTAGAAACTGCGGACGGGCTTTTACCGACTTGCTGAGCCACTTCTTCATAAGTCAAACCAAATTCTTCCATTAAACGCTTGTAGCTATTGGCCGTTTCCAGCGGATTTAAATCGCGTCGCTGGATATTTTCCACCACCGAAAGCTCTAATTTGTCCCGATCAGTCGCTTCTCTGACTATAACCGGCACTTGGGCCAGACCCAAAATCTCCGCCGCCTTAAAACGCCTTTCGCCAGCTATCAGCTGATAATTTTCGCCTTCGCGAGAAACTACCAAGGGCTGTAATATACCATGCTGTTTAATAGACTGAGCCAACTCATCAAGTTTGTCTCGGTCAAAATGAGTTCTAGGTTGCCAGGGATTTTTTAGAATTTTTTCTATATCAACATACTCTATTTTTTTTCTATCCAAATCTTTAAGCTCATCATCACTAATGTCAAAATTTTTTCTGCCTTTATTTGGTATCAAAGACCCTAGTCCTTTTCCTAAAGCCATAAATTTTATACTGCTTATTTTTTTATTTATTTTTGGTAACTAATTGGCTGACTAATATCTCCTGAGCCAATCGTTTGTAAGCGTTAGCGCCGACTGATTGAGGATCATAATCTTTGATGGGTAATCCATGTGATGGCGCTTCAGCTACCCGAACATTTCTTGGTATAACGCTTCTAAATATTTTTTCCGGAAAAAATTTGTAAAGCTCATTGAAGACATCGTTGGACAATTTATTTCTGGAATCATACATAGTCATTACTGCTCCCAATATTTTTAATTCTGGTTTCAAATGTTCTTTTATTAAGCCAATAGTATTTAAAAGCTGAGACAATCCTTCTAGAGCATAATATTCGCACTGCACCGGAATCAAAACTTCATCAGCCGCCACCAAACCATTGATGGTCAATAGCCCCAAAGAGGGCGGGTTATCTATCAATATATAATCATACAAATCATTAACCTCAACTAAATTTTGCGCCAATTTGAATTCCCGATTTTCTTTTTCCACTAAATCAACCGTGGCGCCAGCTAAATCCGGAGTAGCTGGCAAAATATGAAAATTGGGCTTAAAGGAGCGAATAGCTTCGTGTATTTTGGTGTTTTCGTCAATCAGCACTTCATAAACTCCCTTGCTGATATTTTTGTAATCCACTCCCAGTCCGGAAGAGGCATTACCCTGAGGATCAAAGTCAACTACCAAAACTCGCTGGCCAAAATCAGACAACCACGCCGCCAAATTAATAGTGGTCGTGGTTTTGCCGACGCCTCCTTTTTGATTGACTATCGCAATAATTCTGGCCATGTCTTAAAATCTGATAAACTTAGTTCATTATAACACAAATCAAGATTTTCTTCCTGCTTATTTTTTGGTGTAAAAAAAACTGCCAGTAATCCAGCCCAAAAAATAACCCAAAATTCCGCCACCAATAATATATTTTATTGGATAATCACCAACTTGAAAATAACAAAAAACAAAAACCGCAATTAGACCAAGCGCCGCACCTTTTAAGCGATAAGATAAGGTCCACATCGAACGATTCTTGTCATAAATTTCTGGTTTTGGTGGTAATTTTGTTTTGTTTGGATACATAATATTTTTAATTTAGTTGTTCTTGCCACTGAATTATACTATTTTTAAATTCTTCCATTTTTTCGGCTGAGACTGCTTTGTCAGAGGGTATTTCAATGGTCATGGGATTTACCTTAGTGCCATTTTTGACCATTTCAAAATGAAGATGCGGGCCAGTGGAAAAGCCAGTGGATCCGACTGTGCCAATGATGTCACCTTGGCTGACGCTTTGGCCGGATTTAACATAAATCTTGCTCATATGAGCGTAATTACTGCTAAAAACGCTATTGTGCCTAATACTGACCAAATTACCATAACCTGCCTTACTCCAGCCAGCAAAGCTAACCGTGCCGTCACCAACGGCCTTGATAGGCGTGCCTAGAGCGGCCGCATAATCTATGGCCCGATGGCCAGTAGAAACATTAAAGGCCTCCACATAGCGCAAGCCAGTGGTAAAACCTGAACTAATATACTTAAATGACACTGGATTTTTTAAAAATATTTTTTGCACTGACTCGCCACTGGGGTGATAATAGCCCTCAATTATTTTGCCATTTCCATCAACGGCTTCATAAAAATAATAGCCCTCAATTATTTTGCCGTCATTGATAAACTTAGCGGCAATAATTTTACCCGGCATAATATATTTTCCGTCACGGTATCTTTCTTCATAAATAAATTTGTAAGTATCGCCAACTCTAATACCCATGCCAAAATCCACTGTCCAAGCAAAAACGTCGGCCAATTCTATTATTGCCCGAATATCAATATTTTGATCAAGCGCTGATTGATAAAGAGAGCTGTCAATAGTACCCTCAACTGTTTTTATTTTTATTTCATAATCAATAACTTTTCTCTCGGCTGTTAAAACGCCCTCTAAATTTTTACTAACATAGAGCTCCTCTTCCGAATCAATTGGATAAATCAATTCTTTAAACTGGTCAGTATCTTTGTCAAAAATAAATTTTATTTCTTTACCCGCTCTGACTGATGATAAATCATAAATATCTTTGGCTGAAGCCAAAATATCGTTCATCAGAGCATAGTCAACACCTGCCTGCTCACAGATTATAGAAAAGGTCATGCCTGACTCAATAGTAATGGCCATTTCCCTGTCTAATTCTTCGGCCACTACTTCCTGAACCACCTTGGCCTGATTACTGGCGTTTTTATTAAAGAAAAAAAGGCCGGCTAACATCAAAATCCCTAAAATTAGTATAGCTAAAAATATATTTTTTGGCATTACTATATTGTAGATAAAATAAGCCAATTAGGCAACTAGGCCTTTATTTTGCTATAATATTACTATGAATTACAATCATCCGGCAATTCAAAATTTGACGCTAATAGCGGTCTTTATTATTGCTTTTTTCTACCTAAATTCTCCATTTGAAGAACAAAAAAATGATAGTTTGGCAAGGGAAAATAAAATAGTTGCGGAACAAAAAATAATAAAGCCAAAAATTGTCCGAGGAATATATTTAACTGCTAATTCCGCTGGCTCTGATAATTTTAGAAAAGAAATAATCGCCAGTTTAAAAGACTCTAAAATAAATTCCGTAGTCATTGATATCAAGGATTATTCGGGCTATATATTATACCAGAGCGAACTCAAAGAGCTAAAAGATATAGACGCCGTTAAAGCCACAATGCCTGACTTAAAAAAAATAATTACTGAATTTCACGCAATAGGTATTTACGTTATTGCTCGACAAACTGTTTTTCAAGATCCAGTCTTGGCTCTTGCCAAACCAGAGCTGGCAGTGAGCACAAAAAATGGCAATATTTGGTATGACAACAAAGGACTAGCTTGGGTCAACCCAAGCAAACAAGAAGTTTGGAATTATAATTTAGCGATTGCCAAAGAAGCAGTAAATTTTGGTTTTGATGAAATAAATTTTGATTACATGCGCTACCCGAGCGATGGTAATATGAGCAATATTTATTACGACTTGCCTGAAGGCAAAAACAAATCCCAAGTGCTAGCTGATTTTTTTAAATTTTTGTCCGACAATTTAAGTGGCCAAGCTAAAATATCAATTGACACTTTTGGTTTGGTGCTTGATCACACTGGTGATGATTATGATTTAGGCATTGGCCAAATACTTAACTCGGTTGTCGATCATTTTGATTATGTTTGCCCGATGATGTATCCCTCACATTATCCGCTCACTTACTTGGGCTATGAAAATTCCGCTGAACACCCTGGTGAAGTCATTGCTTATGGTCTAAAAATTAGCCATGAGGCAATGCTTAACAAAAGAGCCAAGTTGCGACCTTGGCTTCAAGCTTTTAATCTGCGAGCGATTTATGATCAGAATATGATAGAAGCCCAAGAGCAGGCCGTAGAAAACGCCACTTCCACTGACGGCTGGATTTTGTGGAATGCCCGAAATTATTATCCGGCCTATATATTTAAAAAATAAATAAGGCCGTCTTGAGTGACCTGTGGTGAGCGTAGCCGAAGAAAGTCGAAGGACGGATTATATTTTTTAGACTTCCACTTCAATGCCTACTGGACAATGATCCGAGCCCATGACCTTACCCAAAATATAAGCTTGGGATATTTTTTTTGTTAATTTTTTGGAAACACAAAAATAATCTATACGCCAGCCGACATTTCTAATCCGGGCGCCAGCGCGCCAACTCCACCAAGAATACTGGACTTTTTCCGGGTGCAAATGCCTGAAAGTATCTATAAATCCGCTAGCTAAAAATTTATTCAGCCAATTTCTTTCTTCTTTGCTAAAGCCGGCATTGCCGATATTCTCCTTGGGACGCGCCAAATCAATTTCCTGATGCGCTACATTGTAATCACCGCAAATTATGAGCGGTTTAGTAATTTCTAATTTTTTAAAATAGCTTAACAAGCGGTCATTGAATTTTATTTTGAAATCAAGGCGACGCAAATCATCTCCAGCATTGGGAAAATAAACATTAGCCAAATAATACTTACCGATGTCTATTACCTGCGCCCGACCTTCGTCATCCCAATCAGCTCTGGGCAAATATTTGACTTTTAGGCCATCACGAACCAAAATAGCTGTGCCACTATAACCTGGGCGCTTAGCGCTATTGTAAAATTCCTGATAACCAGCAAAATCAAAATCAATTTGTGCTCGGGCACTGTCGGAAATTTTTATTTCCTGCAAGCAAATAATATCAGGCCCTTGTTTTTTTAAAAAATTAGCAAAGCCCTTTTTAACTACCGCCCGAATGCCGTTGACATTAAAAGATAATATATTTAATTTAGGCATAATAAAAAAGATTAGTATTCAATCCTAAAATTAGAAAAATTTTTAAAATCGTCTTTGTTTATTTCCAAGCTCGAAATCTCACTATGATTTGGCCCTTTTTTACACCACTGAACAAATTTTTCTAGCGCTTTTTCCTCGCCTTCCACTTCTAGATAAACTGAGCCGTCATATTCATTTTTGGCAAAACCATAAAGACCCAGCTCTTCGGCTTTTTGCTGAGCATGGTAGCGGAAGCCAACGGCCTGCACTTTACCAAAAACTTGGATATTTAGATGTTTCACCCCGTTAGAAATTAATTTTTTTAATTAAATAATAAATTGATTATAGCTAAACTAATATATTTTTATTTTATTATTAAAGATAGAGCCCTGTGAATTTCTAACGGGGTAAACCTCATTAGAAATTAACAATTACTCAGGCCAACAAATATATATTAACATAATTTTTACAAAAAGAAGAGGGCCGAAACTGTTGTTTCAACCCTCGGCGTGACTTAAGCAAGGAAAACCTCTTGCTCATAATCGTAGCAACACCTGTTGCAAACTGGATTGCCATACCAGACAGTGCCACCACAAGAGCAGTGACCACCTCTCAGGGTAGGAATAGGACGGACATTCGCCAGAAGTTCGGACTGAGGTTCAGGAGTATGACCATCGCTGTAGCGCTGATTGGCGTGGTCAAAGCGACAACGACGACAAACAAGCTTGTGATCCAAAATGCCACCGCAAGAACAGAGATCGCCCGAGAATTCAATACGAGGATGAATGACCACAAAACTGTCGCGCATCAACGCAAAAGCCAGTTCGTTCGGCTCCCCTTTGTCTAAAATCTGAGGCTGTTGAGGCACTCCGCTTTGATCGTCAGGCATAACTTTCCTCCTTGGAGAAAACCCTGTTGTTTTGCCATCTAAGATGGCGTTAATGAACTGCAATCCTAGAAAATTAAACCACTAAAATTAATTTTTGTCAAAAAAAACAAAGGAAACTACTTTGTCTTTTTAGGATTACTGAGTTATATTTTAGAAAATTTATTGGGAATCGCCGAAAAGCTCTGCCTCAATTTCTTCTGGGCTCTTTTTGCCTAACTTTAATTTTATTTCTTGATCCAAATCAGCCACAAGATCGTTGACCGTACTATCTCCATAACCTTCATTTTTTAGGCGGATAAGCGTGCCAGCAAACTCCGCCATTTCTCTAGCACTCATCATTTTAGCAGAAGGACTTTTTTCTAATTCTGGTGTAATTTTTTCCATATCAAATTCTTTCATATGTTTTTTATTTAATAATTTTATGGTTGCAACTGATTAAACTTTAAGCCGTCTTCACAGGTTTTTTTGTCCCCAGCATCTTTGACATTGCCACACACTGATTTATCTTGAGCGGTCACTGCTACATTATACAGACATTTATCTTTGCTGCCTTGACTTTCTATTTTCTCACAAATAGAAGCATCGCGATTGACATTAGCTACGCCAAAAATACATTCATAATTAGCATTTTTATCAGTAATATAAGCGCAAGGGCTTGGCGTTTTTTTATCAACAGCAATTGTGCGCAAACAATAATCGCGATTGTTGACATCAACAGTAATAGACTGACATAATTGTTCATCTTTATTATGAATAGCCACTACTTGATAGCAAGCTTCTTTTTGGCCAATGTCTTCTATTTTAAAACAAGTATCAGCTTCATAGGTGGTAGTACCCACCAAATAATAGCATTGCGCGCGTTGCCTAGCATCAACTACTTTTCCGCAAAGCAAATTGCCACCAGTAACAGCGGCCACATCAGACAAACAAACATCTTTGTATCTTTGCTCAGTGATTTTATCACAAATCTTTTCGTCTTTTTGGGTTTTGGCAATAACCACATAACAATTTATTTTATTATTAGCCGTCAAATTATCACAAATCTCTGGATCATTATTTTTGGCCGCTACTTTGGTAAAACAATCATTGCGATAATAATCAGCAACAATAGTGGTACACAAATTCATATCACCTTTGCTTTCGGCAATCTGAGCCACACAAGCGCCAACGGTATTGGCATTAGTGATAGAAGTGCAGAGATTGGCGTCTTGGCGTTTGATAGCCAACTGGTTGTAGCAAGGATCTTTGTAGCCATCCTGCTCAATCTGTCCGCACAAATCTAGCTTGTCAGCTGCTACGGCGACGCCTGACAAACAGCCATCTTTGGTATTTTGGTCTTTAATTTCATCACACAATTTCTCATCTTTAGCCGCTTCAGCTACACCGGCCAGACAGCGCTCTTTACGAGCTTCATCATCCATCTTCCGACAAATTTTAGGATTCTTTTTTTCAATAGCTTTGTTCATCTCAACATCTAAAAAATCAAAAAGACCACAACCAGACAGAAAAAATAAACTGAAAAATAAACTTAATAACAAGCTAACCTTATTATTAAATCTTAATTGCATGTTCATACGAGTAATATTAAAATAATTTTTAAATATTTATTCTTAAATTATTTATATTTTTAATACCAGCAAACCTCTTGTGGTTCAGTGATAACACCTTTATCTATAAAATATTGGATGGCTTCTGCTTGACCGCCGATTTTATCAATCAAACCATTATTTAAGGCCATCTGACCCAACATCGTAGAACCATCAGCTAATTGCTTTACTTTCTCTATATCCAATTTTCTATTTTCAGCCACGGCTTTGACAAAATAATTGTGCATAATATCCAAATCTCTCTGGAAATAATCCTTCTCCTCTGTTGTTAAAGGCCTATTTGGATCACCAGCATCTTTGTATTTTGCGGAATTTAATTCAATATAGGTAATACCATCTTTCTGGTTCTTTTGAGAATAGTCTAAATATGAAAGAGTAACACCAATGCCACCGATATCAGAAACTGCCGAAGCTACAATATAGTCAGCTCCAGTAGAAGCCCAGTAAGCAGCCGAAGCCGCAACATCTCTAATTACAACTACTGTGGGCTTTTTGGCTGTTTTAAGAGCCGTAGCTATCTCCTCACCAGCCACGCCACTACCGCCATAGGAATCCACTTCCAATATTATAGCTGAAACACCCTCCGTCATCTCGGCATCCTTAATAGCCCAAGTAATATAATCAGCTGAGGTGGTGTCTGGGACTAGTTCTCCTTCAGCTAGCTCAGAAGATATGTCATAAGTAGTCAGCTCCCCAGTAAGCATCACACCCATAATCGAACAATACGACTGCTCTTGATAATCTTCATCTTCGGGATAAGTATTGCTAGAATCCTCTAAATATCCTTCATCAAATTCGTCAAATAAAGAAAAAAATTGATTTTCCATTTCATAACGAATCACAATTAATGATGCGGCTATAAATATTATTCCCGCTATGGTAGCAAAGAATAAAGCTAGGGCAGTAAAAATTCTTTTAAAACTTGGTTTGGTCATTTTGTTTATATTATTTTTGTAACTTAGTTATTATTTCACTACTTATAAAATTTTCTAAATCCGTCTTATTGTGTTTGACGTGAACAATATCTATGCCAGCTATTTTAACTTAGGGTCAATGTATTCTGCTCTTGTTTCTGCTTCGTTCATAAATTGTTATTTAAAATAATTTTTGACAGCGTCTTCAAACTGGTCAATAAATATCTGTTTAAAATAAGCAATATTATTTATTTCATAAAATAATATAACAGCTTTTTTGTACTCCTCGACATCTACAATTCTATAAGAAAGCGGTATTGAGTTATGTGACAACAAAATAGCATTGGAAATCATCCGAGCAGTTCTTTTGTTTCCATCTTCAAAAATTTGGATATAAGAAATAAGAATCAATACCAAAAAAGCTTTTTCAAAAATAGATTCTTTTTTATTAATTAGACTTACCATCTCCTGCGCGACTTCTTTTATTTGATGGCTATTATTCAGGGGTTTATATTTCGTGCCGGTGATTCCAACCGCTCCATTTCTGATATTTTTTGAAATTGCGAGTTTTTTAGTCAAAACAGAATGTATATATTCAATGTCAGAATAATTTAATTTTCTAAATCTCTCTCTGTCTTGAATAGCTTCATTAAAAGCGTCTTTGTGGTTAAGAATCATCTGAGTTTCTTCTTTAGTCTTGCCTTTTCCCACAACATTGTTCTTAATCAAGGCTTCGGTGCCTAAGAGCGAATAAGTATTCCCCTCTATCACTGAAGATTTCCAAGAAAATTCAATCATTATTCTTTCAAATTCTTTATTAATAAGAGTTTGACTATCATATTTTGAGAAATTTATAATAAAATCTCTTTGTAAATTTTCTAGTTTCTGCTTTTCCTCATCTGTAAAAATATTATTTTTTAGAATAGTAAATATTTCAAAGTTAAAACTTTCTTTTACATCTCTTTTTAAATAAGGAATTTCAAAATATTCTTTAACATCAACTTCTTCTAAAATCTTACAAACATCGGACAAGGAATAGACCGTGCTTTTTCCTGTACCTTCCTTAGAGATTAAAAATTTTTCTTCCAATTCTTTTAAGTCTCTTTGTAAGGTTTTTCGGTCAATATCTATGCTTAAAAAAGACAAAATGTCAGATACTGACACTTCCGCCTTTTTTTTCACAAAAGAAATGATTTTATTTTGTCTTGCTTGTTTTTTATTCATATAAAAATTATATCATTTATTGCGACATTTTTCAAGTCTATTTGCGACATTATATTCTAGAATTTGCTGATAAGCCACTATTTAAGCCATTTTATTGCGACATTATATTTGCACTATTGCAACATTTTTATAATTCGCTCCTAAACGCCTTCCAGCTTGTTTTAACTTAGGGTCAATGTATTCTGCTCTTGTTTCTGCTTCGTTCATATTTTTAGTACGTTGCGAGTTATAGTATTGGGACATAATTTTTTTATTTAATCAACCTAGGAATGATCTCACTACTTATAAAATTTTCTAACTCCGTCTTATTGTGTTTGACGTGAATAATATCTATACCCGCTGATTCTAAAATGCTATTTACTTTTTCATCCCAAATCCGGCGGATTTTTTTACCTTCAAAAATTGTTTCAGCAATTTTACCTTTAACTAAATTTCTAGCAAATTGAATGTTATCCATACTATTTATTTTTAAAAGTTTCAGCTAATTGTTTAAAGCTTTGCGGTTTATATTTATCCCACTCCTCTTGTCTTACATATAGCATTTTATAGACATTCTTTTTCTGCCTAGTACTTGCGTCTTCACACCATTGCTCTAATCTTTTAATCTTTTCAATATCGTCCAGATCTTCTCTGCCCTTTGTCTCTATAATATAAATAGTTTTTTTATCAGTTTTTACAAAAAAGTCTGGATAATAACTAGATATTGCGCCACTAGCATTCTTGTAATCAATCTTAAAATGAATTTCATAATAATTTTTGGCAAAAGACAATACATCCTCAGCGCCCTCTAAGAAATCAGCAAACTCCAATTCAAAATCACTATCACCGACAATCTTATTAAATACACTCTTCTTCGACAATAAATACTTTTTGTCGGTAACAACAAAAGGCCTAGCACTACTTACTTTAATAAAATTTTTAACCTCTGTGTCGCCAACATCTTGAACTGTTAAACTGTTTATTTCTTTCTTAAATGTCTCTACGATTGTTTTAACTGCTTCCAATTCAGATAAATTTCTCAAAATATTTGGGTCGTTAAGATCAACTTTTTGCGTGAATAAATCCGCAGTAATAAATTCCTTCACCTTACCAAATAATATATCGTAACAACCAAAAAGACGTAATTCTTTCATTATTCTTTGCGCGAAAAAACCAATAACACTTTGATAGTTAGGTTCAATAGAACTATTTAAAATAGTTGTGTGGTGAGTTTTATCGTCAATTACTTCTTTAAAAACAATCTCCTTTTGTTCTTGTTCAGAAAATTGCTTGACTGAAATCCTCTCATATTTAAATTTAGAAACACCTAATAAATTAAGGTTTTTATATTCTCTTTGAATTCTTGGAGTCAAAACAGGTAGCTCAATATCTAAATTATCAATATCTTTCTTTACATTTTGATTATCAACCTCAATGACAGTTGGCGTAATCGGTGTGCCAGATCGATCCATTTTTCTCTTTTCAAGATCAACACCTTCCGCCTTGATAGATTCAACAAATTCCATAAAGGATGGGGTGCCAATAACACTGACATATTCATCAACATCTTGACCAAAATACATCCGACGCAAACCACGACCCAATGTCTGTTCTGGTAATATCTTTGAATCAGCTCCATATGGACGCAAACCAACGATAGTTGTTACATTCTTTACGTCCCAACCCTCTTTAAGCATAAGAACTGACACGATGACTTTGTAAGGACTTTCTAGACTGTCTATTTCATTAGCTTTTTTTCGAAGCTCTTGCAACTCCTTTTCTTTTTTACCACTGACAGACTCTGATATTTCACCACTTTTATTAGTGTGAATTGTTAAGACTGCGCCTTTTAACTGCGGATAGCTTTTTTCTAAAAATTCAGCCACATCATCACAATTCTTAGTATCATCGGTCATTATAAAAAGAATTGATTTTTTACCAGTTGGTTCTAGCTCTTTGTATGTTTTTTCCCATTCCTCTACACCAAGCCTAATAAAGTCTTCGTACTTTTCAGCAAATAATGAACTTTGTTTTTCTTGTAACTTAGCTCTACTAGCTTGATCTGGTAAAACAGGATTTTTTACAACACCCTGACGTATAGCCTCAACCAAAGGATAATCTGAAACTGTCTGTACAAAAATTTCACCACGATTATTCTTTGGTGTAGCCGTAACATCAATTTGCAAAGTTAATTTCTTACCCTTCTGTAATAATCTATTATGTATATCTTCAATAGATTTAAACCAAGCCATTTTTGGATCATGAATGTGATGCGCTTCATCATTTATAATTATTAATTCATCAACATCACGCACTATCTCACCTAGATCCACTTTAGAATCATTAGTCTTACCAACTGCTTTTGAACCTAAAAAATAATCCGAAGTATCCTCATCTTCAAAGCTACCTTCACCTACTTTACCCTCGTATACTCTATGAATATTTGTTAAAAATATATTTCCAGTTTTTGAAATTGTACCAACCTCATCTTGTAAATGAAGTTTAATTTGAAAATCATCTTGCCAATTTTGTCCACAATATCCATTATCTGGTAAAATTGGGTCTTCGTAAAATATTTTTAAACCTTCAAAATCTATCTTGATTCTATCCAAAACAATTATATTTGGTGTAATAAGTAAAAAATTTTTAGATAATCCAGAATTTTCTTCATATAATTTATGAAAATATGACCATGTAAGAAGCAAACTCATTACTTTTGTCTTTCCACTACCAGTTGCCATTTTGATAACAAAACGAAGCCAATCTTCATCAAACATATTGGGACTAACTCGGCCTAATTTATCAAATTTTATAAGGTCATATTTATTTTTAACTTTTTCAACATCATATAACCATATAATAGTTTCAACCGCCTCTCTCTGAGCATAATAATACTGAAAAGCAACACTACTACCATCTTTAGTATATATTGCGTGCGATTCTTTAAACCACCAATTCAATAAAGCTTTTGAAGTTTCACTAGCTCCTTTATATTCATCTTTACGCCATTCAGCTATCCTCTCTCTTAATTCAGGCACAAAGGGAGGTAAAAGCTTTTCAAAGCCTTCTTTTCTCAAATCTTCTTCGGCTGGAAACCACCTGATTGAGGGATCAAGTATTTGAAATTTATCTTTGGGAAAATTTTTGTGTAGTGCCATGTTTTTACCTAATATTAGCTTAATATTTATATACTATCAGCAAACTATTGCTTTTTTTACCAAAATATTGTATCATGATAGTGGAATTGACTCCGGACCAAACTGTGGCGTTTATCGCCGCGTTCCCGCAAGGGATAGGTTCGGAGTTTTCTATTTAGTAAAATTTTAATCCTTTGGCCAAACCTGAACGAATATCTCTCTGTGAGATATAATTTCACGATATTTATCAGATTTTTTCCTTTTATTTTGAACGGAACGATTGATAGAGCTGGCCACATAATCTGCTAATTGCAATAAATTGTTACTTTCTGATCTTTGCATTTTTACTTGTTTAATAACCCTATCTTGCCTATTAATTCTATTCCGTAAATATTTTCCCAACTGTCTTTTAAAATCTAAATTCCCACTCTCATCTATAACAACTGTAGCATTTATTAATTTTTCTTTAGCATTTTCAAAAACCAAACCGCAAGTATATTTATAG
>JAUYFP010000049.1 GCA_030690875.1 bacterium
TGCTGATTTAGCCAATGCCAAAGATATAAAAGATGAACATATTTTAGAAGCTATTCAATATCGGAGCAAAATTTTTGCTGAGGGCTAGATGGCAGGCTGATTGACCCTCCTTCGCGTCAGACCCCAATGCTTGGCATTGGGGTATTCATAATTCTTGACAGGAAATATTTTCTGTGCTATAAAGTAGTGAGGTTCTTTTAAAAAGTGAATTTCCTCTCCGGCAGTTTATATTTAAGATTATTGAATATAGGCTCCTGGAGAGGATAATCTTGAATCTTTCAAATGCCTTGGGTGGAATCGGACCCAAGAAGTATTCTCCCAGGCTTTGAATTAAGTCAATAAACATATGTTTCGCGCCATTTATGCTTTCTTTAATCTCATATTTTTGTTGGTACTGTTCAAGATGTTCACTCCGGGACTCATGGAGCTGGCTGTTAGCATACTGACTAACATCCTAACTTTCATTAATGTTGCTACAAGCACATTAAATGATAGTAGCTCTATGACTTTCTAACCCGATACACAAAAAGGACTAGCTTCGGCTGGTTCTTTTTCTTTTTGATTTTTTTATTTGTAAAAAAAGAGCCGCTTCCTGCGCAGGAAGCGGCTGTGTTGTCATTGGCTCAGCTAGACAGCTAGAGCCAGAGGATTCTCAAGCGGTAGGATTTGAGAAAAATGATGTTGATGACGAGATCGAACATCAGCAAGCCAGCCAACATGAAGGCCAAATTGGACATAGCTTGGCAGAGGAGATATTTGTTTCCAAGCAAGGAAAAAATTCCCACGATAAAGCAAATAACGACGCGCATGATGTAGTATTCGTCCGGCTTGGTCAGTTGGTCGTCAGGGTCCAACTTAGTGGCCAGCCAACCTAGAAAGAAAGGCACGATTACAAGTCCGGTGCGCTGTAAGTTTTCCATCGTTTCCTCCTTGAATCAGGGAAAGATACCTGTGAGATTACACGAATCCCGCGGTACAAGCTAGAGTGGAACGGACTTGCATTTCCAGAGCAAAAACCTCTTCAAGTATCAACTGTCCGTCAATGAACACATACCAGCTTTTTCCTTCGTCAAAGGAATAACCGGGCAGGTAAATTCCCGCTCCTAAGTTCAAATAGTGGTTATTCACCATGACATTGAGGTAGAGGAGAAAGAAGTTCTCGTACATAACGATCCTTTCTGCTAAGCGCCAGTCTGTTTGGCGCAAACTTTGGCTGACTGAGAAGCGCTTTGACAGCGAGTAGCTGTTTAATCATCACTGGTCAATAATGCTTTGGCTGATTGGAAGGTACTATTAATTATGGAATTTAGTTTAATATTTATTGATAAATTTGTCAATAATAGTATTTATTGTTAAGATAACACCATTATGAAAAAATATTTTTTTATTATATTATTTGCTTTGGCGCTTATCGCTGTTGGCGTTTGGTATTATTGGAATCAATCCAAGGAAAATATTGATTTAGATTTACCACCAGCTCAGACTTATGAGGATTTTAAAAATAAGCTGGAGCAAAATCCAGTTAATAATGATAGTGTTGCTAATGATCAGGTAGAGCTAATCGTCAATAATAATACTAATGAAGTTTTAGAACAGCCTGAGCAAGCAGATTTAGTTGAGAACCAAAATCAAAATACGCCTGTGACTAGTATAAATTTGAATGTGCCTTTTACTTCTCAAGCGCCGACTGCCAATTGGAATCAGCCTTTTCAGGATGCTTGTGAAGAAGTGGCTATTCTGATGGCTGATTATTACGTGCAAGGCAAGTCTATGCCATCAGTTACGGAAGTAGAAAATATTTTAGTGGCGATGATTGATTGGCAGGCCAAAAATATGGATGGGGAAATAGATATGGATATTTCAGAACTGGCTTATTTAGCTGAAAATTATTTGGGCTATGAAAAATATGACATAGTAAATGATTTGACCGTGGAAAAAATCATCAGTTATTTGGATCGGGGTTTGCCCTTAGTTGTTCCAGCCAATGGCAAGTTGTTGGAAAATCCTAATTTTAGCAACGGCGGTCCTGTTTATCATATGTTGGTTATCAAGGGTTATAAAGATGGACATTTCATTACTAATGATCCGGGCACTAGATTAGGTCATAATTTTATTTATACTTTTAAAAATATGCTTTACTCTATTGCTGATTGGGACGCAAAAACGGGCCAGGCAACTGGTCCGAAAAGGGCTTTGGTTCTTTATTAAAGCTAAGCTAGCTTAGTGTCGTTTATTTTTAAGTTGAAATCGTATTTTAAGAAATTGGTGGCTTTTTGGCAGTAGTTCATGCGCTCTACAAAAATAGCAAAGTAATCCATAATATCGGTAAAATTTGTATCGAGCTTCAAGGACAAAGTGATTGTCTTTTTTTGTTTATCGATTGATAGTTTATTATCAGTAACCGAGTAGTTGACACGGTCGTGGATATCTTCTTTTATTTCTTTTAAATTTTTGTTGAGCACGCGGGAGCGATGAACATCAGACTTGTCAGCGATAATAAGACAAGCGGTGATATTGTCCACGATTTTTAAATCATCTTTGTCATGAGATACTATGGCCTGCATTATTTTAGAAACATTGGCCGGATTTTTAGCTTCGTTTATATAGCAGTGGGAAAAAAGCATGGCCGCCCAGTAATGGTGCTGAGTGCGACCCAAGAAATTACCCATATCATGGCACCAGCCGGAAATAGCGGCCGTTTCCTGATCAGCTTCTGATAGGCCAATTTTTCTGGCAATCATTCTGGCTCGGTCGCTGACAATATCTAAATGCCTTCGGCCATGATCAGTATAGCCCAATGCTCTTAGATATATTGCTGTTTGGTCAATAAAAGAGTTGATCCGAGGATCTTTTTTGACAATTGCTAAATTTAATTCCATCTAAGGTATAGCTATTTTTTTAAAGCGTCTTTTAGGGTTTTGCCAGCCTTGAATTTTGGCACAATAACTTTGGGAATTTCTATCCTTTCACTTGGTTTTTGAGGATTGACGCCCATTCTAGCGTGCCTTTCTCTGGCGGAGAAAGTGCCAAAACCAGTCAGAGTCAATTCTTTACCTTCTTTTAATCTTTCGATGGTTAATTTTTCAAAGGCCGAAAGGACTTCTTCAGCTTCTTTTTTGCTGACGCCCGCTTTGATAGCAATGGTTTCGATTAGTTGAGCTTTATTCATAAATTTAATCGATAATTTCTCTTAAGTGTTCTATTTTACTAGTTTTGTGGTTAAGATTATCTATTTCTAATAATACTGCATTTACTTCAATTTGACCAGCTGTTGGCAAATCATGAATTATTTGGGTATCAGTCAGAAATTTTTTAATAATTATTTCCTTAGTGATGCCCAAGATTGAAGGAAAGGCGCCAATCATACCAACATCGCTGATATAGCCCGTGCCAGCTTGAAGTATTTGGGCATCAGCGGTCGGCACATGAGTATGCGTTCCCAAGACTGCTGATACTCGGCCGTCAAGATAAAAAGCCAGAGCTCTTTTTTCGCTAGTTGCCTCAGCGTGGATATCAATTAAGATGTTGCTGTTTTTATCTATAGACTGTAAAAGTTCGTCAATTTTAAGAAAAGGATTGCTCAGGTTATCCTCATTCATAAAAGTGCGACCATTGAGGTTGATGACTATTAACTTCTGACCATTTATATCAACGCTTTGGTATAAATATTTTTCCGGCGTGCGAAGATCATTGGCTGGGCAGGCGATTTGGTAATCAGTTTCCCGAGCCAGTTGAGAAATGTCATACTTTTTCCAAATATGATTGCCACCAGTGTATAGTCTGACGCCACTCTGATATATTTCTTCCAGAGTTTTGAGGGTAACTCCTTTATTGTGAGCTAAATTTTCTATATTAGCAATGAAAATATCTGGCTGATATTTTTTTTGCCAGAGTGGGACGATTTCTTTTACTCCTTTGCGACCCAAAGCTCCGGAAACATCTCCTAAAAAAATTATTTTTGTTGAGCTGGATTGCTTTGATTTTTTATCTGGCATATTCAGTGATTCTTTTTTCTCTTATAACTGTGACTTTTATTTCGCCCGGATATTTCAAATCGTTTTCTATTTTATTAGCAATATCGCGAGCCAAAGTGTTGGCTTGATAGTCGTCCATTGCTTCCGGTGAAACAAAAACTCTGATTTCTCGGCCAGCTTGGATAGCATATACTTTTTCCACTCCGGCAAAAGATTTAGCCGTGTCTTCAAGTTCAGTCAACCTTTGGATATATTCTTCAAAAGAATCGCGTCTGGCGCCCGGTCGGGAACCAGATATTGCGTCAGCTATTTTTACCACAATGCCTTCCAGTGTTTTAGGATGGTTTTCATGATGAGCCACAGATAAATAAGCCACTTCTTCTGGTAAACCGAATTTTTTCATCAAATCATAACCAATGTCAGGATGCGATCCTTGGATTTCATGATCAAGCGCTTTGCCAATATCATGAAGCAAGCCACCTTTTTTACAGATATTGACATCCGCTTTTAATTCAGCGGCTAGGAGTCCAGCCAAATGAGACACTTCTATGGCGTGCTGTAATTGGTTTTGGCCGTAGCTAGTGCGATATTTTAAGCGGCCGAGCACTTGGATAAGCTTGGTGTCTAAACCAATAACACCAGCTTTATAAACTGCTTCTTCGCCAGCTTTTTTGATATCAATTGCCAGATCCTTTTTGGCTTGTTGGACTGTTTCTTCAATTCTGCCCGGATGAATGCGACCGTCAGCCATTAGCTTTTCTAAAGCCCGCTTGGCCAATTGGCGGCGAATAGGATTGAAGGCGGAAATAAGAATTGATTCCGGAGTGTCGTCAATGATGATTTCTACGCCAGTTAACTGTTCAATAGTTTTGATGTTTCTACCTTCGCGACCGATAATTCGGCCTTTCATTTCTTCGTTTGGCAAATTGACAGCTGTGGTAGTGGTCTCTACTGTATGAGGAGCGGCGCATCTTTCTATCACTGTGCTGAGTATTTCTTTGGCGCGGCCTTCTAGTTCTTCAGTGGCTTGATCTTCCAGTTTGCGCATTCTGTGCATCAGCTCATCTTTCATTCTGGCCTCGGTATTTTTGATAAGCACTTCTTTGGCCTCTTCTTGGGATAGAGTGGCTATTTTTTCCAGTTTGGCCAATTGATCTTCTTTGATTTTTTGGATTTCAGCGCGGCTTTTTTCCAATTGTTGTTTGGCGTTTAGCACTTGCTGTTTATTTTCTTCTATTTCCAATATTTTTTTGTCAAAAAGAGACTCCCTTTTGGCCATTCTATTTTCCATTTCTTGGAGCTGTTGGCGTCTTTCTTTTTCTTCTTTTTTGGCCTCTTCTATGACCAGCAAAGATTTGTCTTTGGCTTCCAGAATGGCATCTTTAGCTTTTTGCTTGGCCTCAGAGAGAATATGCTCAGCTTTTATTTCAGCTGATTTTAGCCGTTTGCTGACGAGGAATTTTCTGATTATAAAACCAAAAAAAGCGCCAGCAATCAGAGTAGCTGATAGTAAAATGTAATTCATAATTTAGGTAACTTTCCGTTTTACTGTCCTAGTTTTGAGAGAAAAAATAACCTTATCCTATCTTAGTTTTAAAGGATAATTTTGTAATAGTCCTATTGAGTTGTTTATAGACGTCAATTTTACTATAACTAGCATAAATAAAGTAAATTTTATCTCTGTATATTCCGGAAATATCATTATTTTCAAAACGGGAAAACAGTAAATTAATGTTTAAAATTTAGGAGGATTGATTTTTTTGCTTGATTTTCATAATCCTCGCTAGTTAATCTAGCATAAATCGTCAAAAAAATCAAGGGTTGCTAATTTACCCATTCTTTTATATTATACTTATATACAAATTTTTTAAAGTAAGGTCAATTTTTAAACTAAATCTATGCCAAACTTCGGTGAACAATTTTTACACCAAAAAGACTCTAAACTTCATATTTCTCAACCTGTCGAACACGAAAAGGAAAGAAAAGAAGTAAAAGGCGAGGAGACCTCGCAAAAGCCAGCTGACAAAATAGCTGATTGGCTTGAGGTAATAGAACACACGCACACTGGGCACAGAGATGATCCAAGAGTAGCCGAAAGAATCAAAGAATATTACCACAGAGAATTTGTCATCAAGCCAGAGGAAGTGCCAGAGTCAGCCTTTCTCTTGGAACAGCGTATAGCCAGAGAAACGGGTCATGGTACCGTAGAAATTACTGATGATATGAGGGCACAACTCTCAGAAGTTATTATCGCTGATCAAAAATCCACCCTAGATAAATGGCTAGATTATTTTACTTCTGAAGATTCAGACTCTTACCCTATGTGGGCCAAGTATTGGGCTTTTACTAATATGACCAAGCTCTCTACTTTTGACAAAGAAAAACATAGTTTTGCCAAAAGAGACAAAGGTACAGTAGCGCCATTTCCAGACTTAAATAGAGAAGCACTAGCCTATGTCGTAGATGCGATAGTTAAAAAAGTAGGTAAAGATAATTTACCTACTCAAAATATTGATCTAGAGTTTCAAAAACTTTTAGATGGTGCTAGCTTTGCCAAACTCTATGCTTGGGCTATCGAAAAAGTAACCCCAACTGAAACTAACGAACTTATAAACACCAAAGGCGAGTGGGTAAAGTATGATAGAAATTCAGATCATATGCCTTTGGTAGAATCTCTTCAAGGCTATGGCACTGGTTGGTGTACAGCTGGAGAGTCAACTGCTCAAAATTATTTATCTTTAGGAGATCATTATATTTACTACTCCTATGACAAAGATGGTAATCCTACTATTCCTAGGGCTACTATCCGTATGCGGGAAAATGGTATTGCCGAAGTCAGAGGTATAGCTTACGAACAAAATCTTGACCCCTACATTGGCGATGTAGTAAAAGCCAAGCTTGCCGAATTCCCAGATGGTAAAGTCTATGAGCAGAAATCAGCTGACATGAAGAAGCTCACTAAAATTGACAACAAAACCAAAACTGGCGAAAAACTAAGCAAAGAAGAGCTCATCTTTCTCTATGAAATAGATCGCCAGATTGAAGGATTTGGTAATGACGCTGATTCCAGAATTGCAGAAATATTACAAACTAGAAATCCTAAAGAAGATGCGCCAATTGTCTTTGACTGCCAGCCCAGTGAAATTGCTTGGGATGTTAAAGAGGTTGATGACAACACCAAAGCTTACATTGGTCAGTGGAGTGTAGATATTTTCCAAGTAGTTAGAAACTAC